>JAUYDP010000392.1 GCA_030691805.1 Dehalococcoidia bacterium
GGACTTGATGGTTATCAAGGACTGCCTGGGGCCAAGCCTGGACCCCAGCGCCGATGAAGCGGTGGGCACCAAAGTGGGCTTCGATTGCACCAAGCCGGCTCCGCCGGTCCAATTCCCTAGACGTCTGCGGGTCCCAACCGAGGTCATGGATAGCGTGAAGCTGGAGGACTTCATCCCTCAGGACAGGCTGCTTAAGATACCCTACGAGCCTTACGGGTAGGGGAACGATCCGCAGATTTCACAGATCAAGCGGATCGATAACGTCATTCTGAGCACTCCATGGTCCCGTCGGCCCACCGCAGCGGATGAAAATATGTACCGTATGCCCCAGTGCTTTAGCCTGGGGTGGCGTGCCGCACCCCAGGCTAAAGCACTGGGGCATGAGGATCCCGGCAACCCGTGGATTCACTTTCGTAGGAGCCGGAGCGGGGGCAAGAACCATCACCGCATGATAGATGCAGCGGAGGTGAAGAATCTCTCCCTCTCGGAAACAATAGGTCTGCCACCGGCAGGGGTGAGATCCTTCGCTGCACTCAGAGCTTGTGAAAAAATAGAGATTCCCCGGCAACCCACGAAGGGGCCGACAGATGCAGCCCTTCGTGGAACTCTCAGGAAGACTAATAAATTCACAAGCTCTCAGAATGACATGTAGCAAAGACACTTGGTTCTGGCATTAGTAATAGGGAGAAAGCGAAGATGCCTAAAGTCGTATATGTCAACTGTCCCCACTGCGGGAAGGAGTTCTATATAGGGCAGGAGTTCCTGGTGATCGAAGAATCCTATTGCCACTGCCCCTACTGTAGCCAGGAATTCAAGCCGGAGGCGGCGCGTCGGGCGGCTAGGGCGTAGACCTTTCCAACGGCCCGCCATCCTGAGGGGTTTCGCGAATTAGCTGCTGCCACTCTTCTGATGTAATGGCAACCTCTATTTCGCCAGCGGCCATCCTCTCCTTCTGGACAGCTATCCACAGTGCCACCTGCTCGTACCTGATGGCGGGCTCTCTGGCTTGGGACAGCTTGAGACCGCTACTCCACTCGAAGTAGTGCTGAACGTTCCAGAGGCTTATAGCGGCAACCAGGAGGGCCAATCCCAGGCGGCTCCAGGGATGCCACCACTCAACAGACCAGAGCTTGTCCAGCAGGACCGCCACAATAACGAAGACGAAGACGACCCCAAACACCCCGCGCATGTAGTTGGGGGGGAATACGGTAAGCAACTGGGTGGTGGCCAGCACCAGCAAGAAGGCTACCATGGGCTGGAAGAGATCCCGACGGTGGAGCAGCAAAGCGGTGAGTATACCACCGAAGAAAAACACCCGGGTGACTTGGTCCACCAGCCCTTCCCCCTCCGGCCCCACTCGGGCGTTTTCCACGTCCACGCCGCCGACGGTAGGGTCCAGCAGCAGGAACCCCCTAACGGTATAGCCAAGCTGGTGCCAGAGAATGCCGGCAGTGGCGCTCTCTCCGTAATACGGACCTGCAAACGAACCGATATAGACAGATTTTGACCTCAGGCTGTATCGGTCGTAGTCCTGGCTAATGGTAACCAGATTGGGCAAGAAGACTAAAAGGGCCGCAGCGAGGTAAACTCCCCCGTGTACCAGGGCAGTTCTCGGCGCCAGCCGCCGCCGTACAAGCAGGTAGAGGAAGTAAGCCAGGGAAGCCACAGGAAAGAGCATAGTTCCAGGATAGCTGTAGAGCCCCAGCCCTGCCACCGCGCCCCCCAGCGTCACTAGAAGGACCTTCCTTTTCGACAAACCTCTCTCGACCAGGAGGAAAGCCAGAATGCCGCAGGTAAGCCCCAGCCCTTTGCCGTCAGCCAGCCAAGTGGACCGGGAGAGGTTCAAGAAGACGTAGTTGGTCCCTAACAGAAGGGCCGCTGATAAACTGGGTCCCACTGAGAATTTGGTCCTCAGGTAGACATAGAAGGCCGCCAGGACGACAATGCTGAGGAGAGAGGAGGCGAGACGCATTCCCAGCACAGCATGCTCCTCGGGGAATACGCTCACCAGCAGGGCCATGAAATAGACGTTGATGCCGGAGTGGCTGCCGTCACCCATCAGGGAAAGGGGGCTGACCCTCTCCGGGAAGTTAAGGATGCGCACGATATCGGTAAGGAGGGTGACCTCGTCGCCGGTTACATTGGATGGTAAATCTCCCAGCTTCCAGGACCGCAGTAGAAACAGGACGAGGAGCAGCGGTAAGGGTGCCAACTCCCAGGGAGACCACGCGATTCCCGCGGTCTCATCACCAGGGTGGCTTCTAAACGACTTTAGTCTATGTTTGACATTGACCTCCGGCGGCACGTTCAAACTCCACGGGTCTGAGCTTGTTTGTCATCATAGAGGAAAGAAGCTCTCCTTGCATCCGGCAGTTGAGCAATAACAGACGGGGGCCTTCCCAGATTATACACCCTTGTTCAAGAGGTCGTTATAATGGTTGTCTCATAAGAAGGGCTAGATTGGAGGCAGGGCAACCTGAGACGGGCCGCCGGCCCGTCTCTACACGATGTTATTGTCATTTGTAAAACGTTCGGAATTGGGCGTACCTGGAAAGAAGTTATCAGAACAAATCTGTGTATCGGCGATATCTGCGGATTCTCCGCTGAGCGGCAGGTCACCCATTACTTGATGGCCGGGGCCGGCTGGCCGGGCAGTCCCTCATGCACTCGTAGCATTGTCCCACCAACTCGCTGGAGAAGGCGATATTCTCTACAGAATGGCGGAACCGGCTGCCGTAGGCCAGGAGCTTCCGCTGGTGGGGGTCGGTCTCATCCGCAATTGCCAGGAGCGTCTTGATAAAGGCATCTATGGAGTTGGTCTGGGCACGGGTATGGCAACGTAGTTGATTGTACTCCATCCATTTTATCTGCCCATCCTCCAACTCGCCGGTGAGGCACATAGGGCAGGCCTGAAGACAGGGGGTAGTATGCTTCTTTTCCCACATGCGGACGCAGGAGGGCGCAGGGCAGATGGTCTCAGTGAGAGGTCCGTCTGCGACCAGGGGCATGGTGGTGACCGCCGCCGAATAGAATAGGAAGCCGTGGGTGGGGTTCAAGAGGATGGCGCCGGCCATGCTCCTGGTCCCCAGTCCGGCCATCTCCGCCAGTAGCTTGGTGCTGACCAGGGGCGTGTGGCCGGCGCCGTAGCCGGGTGGGATGAGAACGGCGTCATGGCCGTACTTCACCTCGATGAAGGCGGAAAGCCTGACAGCCAGGCCCTGCATTCCGTGGCTGCCTTCCAGCAGGCCGATGGCCCTCGGATTGCGGCTGCGCCAGGCGCCCCGCAGTGGAGGGCGGCCGCCCAGGACCAGCACGCTCTTGGCACCGGGCAGGATATCCGTGGGACGGTGGCCCTCCGGAGCTATCTTGTTGATGTCTTTTACCGAGGCGATGCCGCAGACCGCCGCGCCGTAGCGTTTGGCCTGGGCCTTTAGCTCATTTTCCGCGCCAGCGGCTTCTGTAACGTTAACGGCCCTTTCTATTCCGCACCTCCCGTGGCTGGCCGGATCCAGCCCCATTTAACATTCTAACGTGCAGTCGATATTCACTCAACCTGCCATGATTGAGAGTAATGCAAGACTCCGCGTAAACGGCTGTGAGCTAAGGTCTTCCGGCTGAAGTCGGCGCTACCGTTGCCCTGCCCCGACTAACGGAGCTTACTGTACTCCCTGAGGCCGGCTGTCAGAGCCCGGCAGCCGCCATTTCCTCCTTCAGTGCTCTCAACTTGCGGTTGGTGTCCCGCAGCTTGGCTACATAACTTGTCCATACATCCAGGTCACCCAGCCGTTCATGTAGCGCACGCACCCTTTTGAGGAGTTTGCAGGCCTCTCGGTAGTATGGGCGGCTACGCTGAGCGATCAGGTCCTCAGCGTACTGGCGGTAGATCTCCATGGCGGGACGAGGCTGCGTCTCCTCGGCGGCTTTGGCTACTTCCAGCCTCAGGTCATGGTCGGAGAAACCATAGGGATGCCAGCGACCGTGTTCTTGCTTTTCCCTGACCGCTTCCAGGGCCAGATCAACCGCGCCTTCGACCAGATGTATTCGGATGAGCGTGTCAGTGTGCTGGCCATGCTTCAGGAAACTGACCAGCTCCGGTCCAAGGGCCTCCCACCGACCGAGTCTTTGAGCTAGTTGGCGTGTCTCCTTGTAACCCTCCAAACTTGGGCGCATACGGAAAAGCTTCTCTGCCATCTCCAGGGTAGAGGTATTGTCCTTGCGGCCTTTATAGTAGTCTCTCAGCCATTCCAGGATCCTTGAGTCCTTGGTATTCTCAGATCGTTCTCGCATAAGGAGCTCAGCCGTACCACCGCGTCTGTGCTTGACGAAGACGTTGGCAAGTCCGATCAAGTCGTAGTCGCCAGCGCGCCGGGCTTCCCCGGTGGCCTCTTCCAGTCGTCCAAGGGTGAGCAGCCGGTCCACCAGGTCTTCTACGCGCCCTACCTCGCGACAGATGCGCAGAAACCCTTCGTCATCCAGGGTGTCCGCTGCTAGGCTCAGCCAGAACCCTCCATATTGCTGACGGTTCCATTCGACGTGCTCGTCCCCATCCCTCGGGATGGAGTCACGGACCCAGCCTGCCACCATCCTCCGTTCTTCAGGGGTCGCCAGCTCCAGGATAAGCCCTGGCACTTCAACGCCCAGGCCGATCCCCCCACTGTCAACGTCATAGCGGTAGATGGCGAACAAGGCCCGCAAGATGGACTCACGTGCCCTTGGGTCGTTGCTGACACCTTTCAAACAACCGCCAAGCCCGCTGGCGCATTCGTTGACTACGCCGGCCAGGTCATCTCCCTCATCATGAGCAGAATCGTAATGCTCAAGGACTACCTCAGCCACGGCCTGGTAAACGAAGGCCGCGCTGATGTGGTCATGCTGTTCGGCGAACCCATCGCCGGTTTCCACGATAGGGCGTAGGCGGTCCGCAATCTCGGCTTCGACACCCCGTTGGTACCCGTGTATCCTGAAAGCAGCGCCTGCCTGGCGGCGATACGTTTCCGGGTCAACCGGTGAGTTGCGCCGGCCCCCTTCTGGTGGCAGCATATATAGTCACAAAATTGGAGTCTCCGTCACTGCCCCGATCCGGGGCATAGGTAGGGGCAGATGCTTACTTCTTGCCGCTCCCCATTCTCCTACTATTCTTTCTTTTGCCTGCCTGCTGCCTCCGTCGGAGCGCCTTTATAATGGCATCTGTGGCTGCAAATAATGCGGCGGTCTTCACTTCATTCATCTTTTCTCCTGTCCTTCCCCCTACTTCCCTCTGCGGCCTCAACGGCTGAGTGTATAGATCGTACTTCCGTGATCGACAGGCAGACAGGCCCCGGCGCAGCATCTGCTTGACCAGGGCGATCAACTTAGCCCCTTTCTCGAAGGTGAAGCTAGAGCCTTCGGCGTCAGCCTCCGCAGGCGTGGGGTGCTCCAGCAGGCGGCAGAGGTCAATGAAGTGCTCCTGAGCGGCGGAGCGCTCTTTCAGCTTGGCCTTAGACCATTTGGCGACGAACTCATCCAGGCGCACGGGGCCTCCTTTGCCCGGACATTATTAGCTCTTCTTTGGGAGAGCGCTGGTCCGCGGGCCCGCCCGTTGCCGGCGTACGGACGCCAGCGGGCGCGGTGGGACTCGAGGTTTGGGTTAAGGTACTGTTTTTGTCACCTAACAGCATTGGGCCTCTAATCCCCTACTTATATGATTGAAGCGGGCCGCTTGTCAAATCCTTGTCGGAGAGTGTTGAATTGCTTCCGTAGTCGGCATCGTCCCCGATGCCGACGGTCGGGGTCAGAGACGACCCCGACTACGGGACCAGGTTTGTTCAACACGCTCTGTCGTGGGACCCAACCTGGGGGTCCAAGCTATCTGTTTTACCGTCATCTCATCTGGAGGTGGTATTTGGGCTGCCCGGCGCCCCTACAAGCCCCTCGCATATCCCATTATGAGACACGCTGGGCCACTTCTGAACAACAACTGAAGCACAACCGAAGCACTATTGAAGCACAATGAAGCACGGGTGGGGATGTGGGGTGGGGCTTGACCCTTTGGCACCCGAAGCTGGAGGTGATATACTTTGGTGAAGCCAAACTCTTGGGGGAAAGTTGACTGGCCGGGCCTCTCTTCAGGGGCTGCGGAAGAAATGGAATATTCTTCCGGTAGCCCCGTCCCAGCAATTCTCTGCTCTACCCCACCTTGCTCCGCTTATAGTGCAACTCCTCTACAATAGAGGACTAACGGAGCCGGGGGAGGTAGACGCTTTCCTTTACGCCATGGATGGGCTCGAGGCAGACCCCTTCCTGCTGGCGGACATGGAGAAGGCGGTGGCCCGCCTGGGCCGTGCGGTGGAGAGAAGCGAGCCAGTGGCTGTCTACGGCGACTTCGACGTGGATGGCGTGGCGGGCGCCGCCATCCTGAGCATGTTCCTCTTCCACCAGGGAATTCGGGTAGTCCCCTACATCCCCCATCGCGATCGGGAGGGATACGGCCTGAACAATCAGGCGTTGGACCTCCTGCGCCAAGAAGGGGTCCGGCTGGTGGTGACCGTGGACTGCGGCACCGGTTCCGTTCAGGAGGTGCGCCACGCCTCGGCTCTCGGCATGGATGTGATCATCACCGACCACCACGCTATTTCCAAAGTCCTTCCTCCGGCTTTGGCGGTGGTCAACCCCCGCCGGCCCGACTCCTCCTACCCCTACCGTGAGGTTTGCGGCGCCGGCGTGGCCTATAAGCTGGTCCAGGCTCTGGGACAGTCTCTGGACAACGGAGCGGTCTCAGCGGATGACTATGTAGACCTGGCGGCCGTGGCCACGATCGTGGATATGGTCCCCCTAACCGGGGAGAACCGTCTCCTGGCTCGGAGAGGGTTGGACGCCCTAAACACTTCCCCCCGATTGGGACTTCGGGAGCTAATGCGCACCGCCCGGTTGACGCCGGGGAGGATCGACTCCGAAGCGATAAGCTACTCCCTCGGCCCACGATTGAACTCGGCTGGAAGGCTGGACCATGCCCTGGTCAGCTACCGCCTCCTTACCACCGATTCCCTGTCTGAAGCCCAGGAGATCGCTGAGATACTGGAGGCACAGAACCGCCAGAGGCAGCGTCTTACCCAGGAGGGGTTGGCGGGCGTTTTGGAAGAGGCATCGGTTCAGGCGCCGTGTTTTCCAGTCCTGATGGTGAGTAGCCCCTCTATTTCCCCGGGAGTGATAGGCCTGGTGGCTTCCCGCCTCTCAGAGAAATTCTACCGGCCTTCGGTGGTACTGCAGGTGGGGGATACTGTAAGCCGTGGTAGCGCCCGGAGCATCCCGGAATTCGATATTCACAAGGCCCTGGCCCAGTGTTCTGACCTACTACTACGCTTTGGGGGACACCCCATGGCGGCCGGGTTCACCGTCTCCAACGACAACATAGACACCCTCCGACAGCGCCTGGTGGGACTGGCGGAGAGTTCCCTGGAGGGAGTAGTCCTGGAACCGGCAATAACGGTGGATGCCCAGGTCCGCCTGGACCGAATAACTTGGGAAACGATGGGCTTCCTAAAGGACCTCTCGCCCTTCGGCAAGGGTAATCCATCACCCACTCTTCTGGCGCGGGGAGTTAGGGTCATAGACTGCCGCAGGGTGGGCGAAGACCACTTGCGGCTAAAGCTCCATGATGGTAGGCTGACCTGGCCGGCTATGGCTTTCGGTTTTGGCGATATAGCTGGAATAGGCGCCGGGTCACGATTGGACGTTGTCTTCCGCCTGGGGGTAGACCTCTGGAATGGCGAGAAGAAGATGAGACTAGAGATCGAGGACATGCGCCCGTCCGCATAGGCTGTGCAGACGGGGTTTCTTTATTTCTTGTTAGGAGGCATCGATGAAGAACTATGAGACCAGCCAGATTCGCAATGTAGTGCTCCTGGGACACGGGAGCGTCGGGAAGACTTCCTTGTCCGAGGCATTGCTATTCCATGCTGGGGTTATCAACCGCCTGGGACGTGTCGAAGAGGGTACAACTACTTCCGACTTCGATCCCGAAGAAATCAAGAGACGTATCTCCGTGAGCCTGGCTCTGCTGCCGCTGGAATGGAACGGACACAAGATAAACCTGCTGGACTCCCCGGGTTACGCTGACTTCGTGGGAGAGGTTAAGTGCGGCGTACGTGTGGCCGATGCCGCCCTGGTGGTGGTTGCAGCGGTCTCCGGTGTGGAGGTCGGAACGGAGCAGGTCTGGAAATACGCCGAAGAAAGGGCGTTGCCTCGTATGATTTTCGTTAACAAGATGGATCGGGAGAACGCCGATTTCTATAAGACGGTGGAGCAGGTCCAGTCCTATTTCGGTTCCCGGTGCGTAGCGCTACAACTCCCCATCGGTTCGCAGGATAGCTTCGAAGGGATAGTAGACCTTGTCAAAGGCAAAGCCTACCGCGGGCCACAGATGCAGGAAGGCGAGATACCTCCGGCTATGCAGGGCCAGGTGGATTCTTTCCGGGAGAAGCTCGTGGAGGCCGCTGCCGAGGTCAACGATGAGCTGCTGAACAAATACCTCGAGGGAGAGGAGCTAGGTGAGGCGGAGTTGAGGACCGCACTGAAGCAGGGGGTCCACGACGGGAAGGTAGTGCCCATCCTGGTGGGCGCCGCCCTCTCTAATAGGGTGGTATCGCCCGTGCTGGACGCTATTATCGGCTATCTCCCCTCGCCCGCCGACGGGGGGAAGGTCCAGGCAACCAACACCGCGAGTAAAAAGGAGGAGAGCCTGGACCCATCGCCACGGGCTGCTCTGGCCGCCGTGGTCTTCAAGACGACGGCTGACCCATACGTGGGTAAGCTTACCTACCTGCGGGTCTTAAGTGGGACTATCCATAGCGACACCCATATATGGAACAGCACCAAGGGACGGGACGAGCGCGTCGGGCAGCTTATGATAGTTCGGGGCAAGACCCAGGAGCCCACCGCCCAACTGGTGGCCGGAGACATGGGCGCGGTGGCGAAGCTGGCGGAGACGGGGACGGGGGATACCCTGTCTTCGAGGGAACTGCCTCTGGTGGTAGATCCGCCCTCGTTCCCGGAGGCCCTCTTTAGCGCAGCCATTCACCCCAAGAGCAAGGCGGACCTGGACAAGCTGTCCTCAGCGATAAACCGCTTGGTGGAGGAAGACCCGACCCTGCATACGCGGCGTGACCCGGATACCGCCGAGACCATCCTCTCTGGACTCGGGGAGTCCCACATTGACGTGGCAGTGGAGCGCATGCGCCGCAAGTTCGGCGTTGAAGTCCAGACGGATGTGCCTAGAGTGCCCTATAAAGAGACCATTACCGTTTCCACCAAGGCAGAATACAAGCATAAGAAGCAGACCGGGGGCCACGGGCAGTATGGGCACGTCTTCCTGGAGCTAACGCCTTTGCCCAAAAACGCTGGCGTTCAATTCACTGAGACAGTGGTAGGAGGCGTGGTGCCCAAGAACTATTTCCCGGCGGTGGAAAAAGGGGTAGCGGAGGCTGTTCAGGAAGGGGTTTTGGCGGGACACCCGGTGGTGGATATAAAGATAAACCTCTACGATGGAAGCTACCACCCGGTGGATTCCTCGGAGATGTCCTTTAAGATCGCCAGCATTTTCGCTTTCCGGAAGGGGATGAGTCAGGCTAATCCTGTGCTCTTAGAGCCAATCATGAACATAACGATAATGGTGCCTGAGAGCTTCATGGGGGACGTTATCGGCGACCTGAACAGCAAGCGGGCACGGGTTCTGGGAATGATCCCCCAAGATGGCCTGTCGGAGATAGAGGCCCAGGCCCCTAATGCCGAGATGCTTCGTTACTCTACTGACCTGCGGTCAATCACTCAGGGGCGTGGCAGCTTCCACATGGAGTTCAGCCACTACGAAGAAGTCCCGGCTCACATCGCCCAAACCATCATTGCTGCGGCTAAGAAGGAGAAGGAGGAGAGGTAGGGGGTTGCCGGGCATGTCAAGGCAGAAGTGATGGCCGCCGATGTTATTACGGAGTTCCATGTGTGAGGGGAGCCTTTGATCATTCCTAGTCAGCTCCGTT
>JAUYDP010000056.1 GCA_030691805.1 Dehalococcoidia bacterium
CAAAAGCCCTCCTTGCCGCCGCGGAAAGCTTGGAGTCGTCGGTCATATGCCAGATCAAGGCATGGGTGTCGGTGACGTAAGGTATTAACAACGAGCCTCGAGCGTCTCCAGCAACTCACGCCGTGTGTCTTCAATGTCCTCGTGCGTTATGATCACACCTTTCCAAATACCACCCAACCGCGCTGTCCTCAGTCCTTTCTTGAACTCCTTCCATTTCTGCGTAAATGGCATGATGTCAACTGCAAAGATGCAGCCCTCGCGATCCCACCAGACGCGATAGGCTCCCAGTTCCTTGTTCGGTCTTCGTTTCACAGGACACAATCTCAATAAAAGTCGGTCCTGAGCTGGCACATACTGAACAGTCATCATTTGTCACCTTCAGAAAGCAAGAGCAGAAAAGCAACAATGCCCCCGGCGACAAGGAGTGCCTTCTTCTGCTCCTCCTTCTTCAGTTTCAAGGATTTGACATATATAGACGCTTTGGTCAACGCGGATTGATAATCCTGCGGGTCGTACTCGATGTAGTCTTTCCCTTGCAAGGCTCCCAAGTCTCGTGGATCGGTCCCTTTCTCCACAAGGGGGATTACTATCTTCGGCTTAGCCAATGCCCACCCAATCTCCTGTTGCACCCAAGCGGAACGCCTACCGTTCCGCGTCAATAAAACCACTACGCAATCGGCGCTGTCGATTTGTCCGAACACCTTCTGGTCGAGACCTTGGCCCGGCATGAGATACCACTCTGCTACGAATACGTCTATTTCAAACTCCGAAAGCAAATGCGCAAGGGCAATAACCAGCCCCTGATCTCGAGTGCTATGACTGATGAAAACTCTGTACGGCATTTCTCACTTACGATTCATATGTAGTAGCGAGGCATGCCTCGCCACTACGCGAAGAGAATTGTACTTCTCAACTGCGAAGCTCGTGTCCAACATCCCCCAGAAAACGTGGGTGTGCCCACGCAGAGGTAGGCACCAGCTTCATCCAGCTTCATACGTCTATCTGTGCTCGCTGCAGGCGGCCGCTGTAGTCCACGTAGATGCTCTTCCACTCGGTGTAAACGTCCAGGGCGGCCTGGCCCGCTTCGCGGTGACCGTTGCTCGTCCCGCGCCTACCCCCGAAGGGGAGCTGGATCTCCGCCCCGATGGTTCCGGCGTTCACGTAGACGATGCCCACGCTCAAATCCCGCATGGCTGTAAATGCCTTATTAACGTCGGAGGTGTATATTGACGCCACTAGCCCAAAGCCTGTGTCATTATTGACCCGGACAGCCTCCTCCAGGCTATCAACCGTGATTATCGCCGTGGTAGGGCCGAATATCTCCTCCTGGGCGATACGCATACTGGGAATAACGTCATCGAAGATGGTTGGTAGATAGAAGAAACCCCTTTCGCATCCATCACGTCCGCAGATATCGCCTCCGGAGAGAAGCTTTGCCCCTTCCTTCAGGCCGATTTGGGTGTACCGATGTACCTTTTCAAGTTGGCTGCGGTTCACCACAGGTCCCATATCGGTAGTGGGTAAGAGGCCATCTCCCAGGCGCAGGCCCCGCACCCGGTCCACCATCATAGCGGTTAAGCTTTGCCTGACGGAACGATGCATGATGATGCGGGAAGCGGCGGTGCAGCGCTGGCCGCTGGTGCCGAAGGCGCTCCAGATGATACCCTCCAGCGCCAGGTCCAGGTTGGCGTCCTCCATGACCAGTATGGCGTTCTTTCCTCCCATCTCCAGGGATACCCGCTTCAAACTGGGTGCAGCCTTGGCCATAATGCTCCGTCCCACGTCAGTGGACCCGGTAAAAGAAATCAGGTTGATGCCTGGATGCTCGACGACCGCGTCTCCCACGGGGTCGCCTGGGCCGAGCACCAGATTCAGGACGCCCGGCGGCAGGCCAGCCTCCTCCATGATCTGGACCAGCGTCGCGGCCAGGATGGAGGTCTCGCTGGAAGGCTTGAAGACTACCGTATTGCCGGCAACCAGGGCCGGCATCAGCTTCCAGGTAGGTATGGCGAACGGGAAGTTCCAGGGTGTTATAGCCCCGACCACGCCGACTGGCTCCCGCACGGACATGGCGAACTTATTGGGCAGCTCCGCCGGCACGGTCTCGCCGAAGAGCCTCCGCCCTTCCCCCGCCATGTAGAAGGTCATGTCAATGCCTTCCTGGATATCGCCCAGGGCTTCCGGCAAGACCTTGCCCATCTCGCGCGTCAAGAGGCGGCCAAGCTCGTCCTTTCGTTCGACCATGGCCTGGCCTGCCCTGAATAGCACCTCGGCCCGCCTCGGGGCAGGCGTCTTGCGCCAAGCGTCAAACGCCTGACGGGCGGCGTTTACTGCTTCTTCCACATCCTGGGCTGTAGAGCGTGTCAACTCGCCCAGCGTCTCGCCATTGGCGGGATTGCCGCTCAAGAAGGTTTCACCACTCTTGGATTCGGTCCATTTTCCGTTTATGTAGTTCTTGTACATCACGGCGCTCGCCTCCTTTTCCGCCTCCCCAGCACCATTTTACACTATTACCTGTCAGCCGTCAGCCGTCAGCCTTCAGCTATCGGCGATCAGCGGTCGGTGTTCAGCGGTCAGCGGTCAGTCCCCGATCTCCCCGCCCCGATGGAGGTTCTGCACGAAACACCCCGAATTTCATAAACCAGGGGTGTAAGATTAGATCTGCCAGATCTTGGGGGTGCCAGATTCCCAACGGATAACGGATGACAAGAACGGATAACGGATGTACAAGGCCGGGGCTGTGCTGGCCAATGGCATGGGCCTTCTCCCATCCGTTATATCCGTTTGGCCCATTCTACGCAGGCCATCCTTACCAGATGCTTTGGCTCCAAACACTTGCCCATCCGTTGTGAACGCTTGCTCATCCGTTGTGAATCTGGCACACCTCCCCTTACTCCTCTCCCATCCCCAAACATCTATGAAATTCGGGGCGTTTCATGCATGTGCCCGTCAGCCATCAGACCCCGGCCATCCGCGATGAAAGAGGAAGACAGCTTGCTGAAAGCTGGTCACATGATCGCTAAAAGCTGATAGCTGATAGCTGATTACTGATCACTGATCGCTGTTGAAGGAGCTGGTACTTCCAGAGGGCGCCGAGGGCGCGCACCGCTCTTACCGGACTGGGGTAGGCGGCGATTTTCCCGGGCTCCTCCAGCTTGGAAGCCCCGTCCTGGCACCTTGGACCATATACATAGGCCGTTATGGGCTTATTGTAGCGGGAAACCAGGTCATTTATCTCCTCCAGGGGCTCGAAGAAGCTGTAGCCAATCAGGGCGGAGTAGACGACGCACATCACCCCATCCACGTTAGGGTCTTCCAGGACAGCCTCGCCCATCATATGGAAGACCTGGGGATAGGAAACGCTAAAGGCGGCCGGCCAAACGTCCAGAGGATTGCCAAAGGACATCCACTCGGGAAATAGGGCTGTCAGGCGTTCCATGGTCGCCGGGGTGAAGGAAGCCATCTCCAGTCCGTGGTACCCGCAGGCATCGGCCGCCATGACCCCAAGGCCACCGACCGGAGTGAGCACCGCGATTCGCTTGCCTTTGAGCGGTGGCAGCGTGGCGAAGGCCTTGGTCAAGTCCTCTAACTCCTCCAGGTCGGCCACTCTGATTATCCCGGCCTGCCGCATGACGGCATCGTAGACCTGGTCCTGGCCAACTATAGAGCCGGTATGGGAGGCTACGGCCCTGGCGCCGCATTCCGTTGTCCCGACCTTAACGGCAAGCACGGGCTTAACACGAGAGGCCCTGGAAGCTACCTCGACAAAGCGGCGTCCGTCCTTGACGCCCTCCAGGTGTAGGGCGATGACCTTAGTCTCAGGATCGGCGGCCAGGTATTCCAGGGCGTCAGCCTGGTCCACATCGCAGGCATTGCCCACGTCAATGCCTTTGGCGCCAATCCACGGGACGCCCAGGGGCCGGGTCAGGAGGCCGAGATAGGTTGCGAAGCCGGACTGGCCGATGAATCCAGAAGGCAGCTTCCGGTCCGGTTTGACCAGGGAGACGAAGGCGGAGCTGAAGCGGGAGTAGGCATTGAATACGCCCATGGTGTTAGGACCGAGCACGCGGGCGCCCGCTGCCCTGGTTACCCGCAATAGCTCGTCTTGTAGGGCCTTCCCGGTTTCGTCGGCGTCGGCGAAACCCTGGGTTACCACTATCATGGCACGGATGCCCTTCTCCAGGCACTCCCGGACCGCCGGCAACACCGCATGGCGAGGAACGGTTATCATTGCCAGATCTATGCCATCAGGAGCCTGGGTTACACTGGGGTAAGCTGTTAGGCCCAAGATCTCATCGGTGCTGGGATTGATAGGGTAGATACCGCCGGGGTACTGGAGCTCTCGCAGGCACTCCAGGCTGTTGAAGAACCCATCATTACTGGTGCTTCGTGACGCTCCTATGATCGCCACCGACCGTGGCTCCATGAAGAGCTTCATATCGTCTATAACACCCATTTCTTCTCCGGTCAATCAGGACTGAGTTACAGGGGGTATTATAACAGCTTTATCACCGGGTTTGGGAAGCCCGTCGCTGGTATGTCACTTGCATTGTCGCAAGTGCCCTAATCTGTTAGACTGGTGGAGGTTGGGTCGCCTGGGGGGAGGCTCAAGAGCGAATTGGGGTGAGGTGAATGGCCCCGACCTCAGGCTTTTTTCAATCGAATATCATCCTTATCTTCTTCGTCTATGGCCTGGCTTTCTTCCTGATGGGCGTGGTCATAGCCGTGGAATCGAGGCGAGCCAGCGGACTGCCCCTGGCTCGGAGCCTCTGGCTCCTGGGGAGCTTCGGGCTGTTGAACGGCATGGTGGGCTGGATAGATATGTTTATGGTCATGCCTCGCCCTACCCCCGGACCGGCCGTTAGCGTCCTCACTCACGTGATCCAGCCCCTCAACTGCTTCGACTGCCACCAGAGACTGGGCGCGAGCGCGGCCCTGGGGTGGGAGCCGCAGCAAGTCATGGACCTGGCAAAGGTCTTGTTTCTGGTAGCGGCGCCAACGGCCCTCCTGCTCTTTGGAGCCAGGCTTCTCCATGATACCAGGGACCTTCCGGGGCGCTGGCACCGCTGGGTACCCCTGGGCTTCCTGGGGGTCTTCTTCATCAGTATCTTCCTGGGACGGGACCTCATCGACGATGGGATTCAGGAGAGGCTGATAACGGCGGGCATTCTGGCCCGGTACACCCTCTATATTCCGGCTTGCGCCGTAGCCGCGGTGGCCCTGGTGGCCCAGCGTCGGCCTTTCGCCGCCCTGGGGCTGCCGCGCATCGCCCGGGATATCACCCTGGCCGCGGCCGTCTTCGGGCTCGGTGGCCTTCTAGACGGGCTGGTCGTCCCGCCCGCCCCCTTCTTCCCAGCCTCCCTGATAAACTACGCGTCGTTCTTCGCCGTGACCGGGATCCCGGTGCAGGCCTTCCGGGCGGCCGTGGCCTTGGCCATCGCCTACTTCGTGGTCCGCACCCTGCGCATCTTCGAGATAGAGTACCGCCACCGCCTGTCCGTGGCCGACGAAGAGCGCTTTCGGGCACAGCAGGAGGTGCTGGCGGCCCAGCAGCGTGCCAAGGACCAGTTGGAGAAATGGAACCAGGAGCTGGAGCAAAGGGTGCTCCAACGCACACGGGAGGTGGAGCAGCGAAACCGGGAGGTGACTATCCTGGAGGAGCGGGAGCGCCTGGCCGGAGAGATGCACGACACATTGGGACAGGTCCTGGCTTATGTTAACCTGAAGGTGCTGACGGCCACCCAGACCCTCTCCAGCGGCATGACCGATAAGGCCCTGGGCGAACTCAAGGACATGGAGAAGGCTGTGACCGCCGCCTGCGCGGACGTGCGGGAGTCCATACTTAGCCTGAAGACCACCGTTAACGAGAAGAAGGGGTTGCTGGCCACTTTGCCAGACTTTTTGGTCCGGTACAGCGAACAGACCGGCCTAAAGGTGGAGCTGTCCACCGGGGGCCTGGAAAACGCCCGGTTCGCTCTAGAGACCGAGATACAGCTTTTAAGAATTGTTCAGGAAGCCCTTGCCAACGTGCGTAAGCACGCCCGGGCCACTCGGGCCTGGCTAAACATCACCGGGGGGCCAAAAGAAATAACCTTCGTCGTAGGAGACGATGGCCAGGGGTTTGATCCAGCTAGTATCCAGCAGAACCCCGGAAACCGCTTTGGACTCCAGATCATGAAGGAGAGGGCGGAAAGAACGGGAGGGCGCCTGGAGGTGGCCAGCAGTCCGGGCCAAGGCACCAGGGTGGTGATTAACGTGCCCAGGGCGGCGTTAGAAGGAGAATAGGATGGAGCGTATAACTGTGCTCCTGGCGGATGACCATGCCCTGTTTAGAGACGGACTTGTGAGCCTGCTCTCTATGCAGGAGGAGATCGAGGTTGCCGGAATAGCCAATGATGGCCAGGAGGCCCTGGAGAAGGCCCGTGAGCTAGTTCCGGACCTTATCCTAATGGACATAAAGATGCCGCGAATGAACGGGCTAGAGGCCACCCGGCTGATCAAGGAGGAAATGCCACATATCCGAATTGTTATGCTCACGGTCTCAGAGGACGACCATGACCTCTTCGAGGCGATAAAAAACGGGGCGGAAGGATACCTCCTCAAGACCATCAACGCCCAGGAGCTGGTGGACCTCCTCAAGGGGGTCTTCCGGGGGGAGGCCCCGATCTCCCGAACTATGGCCCGTAAGATACTCCACGAGTTCGCCCTCCAGTCCCGGCGCCCGGAGCCGGAGGCTATCGCCAGGGGCGACCTTACGCGGCGGGAGATAGAGGTGCTGCAATTGGTCAGCGAAGGGTCTAAGAATAAGGAGATAGCCGCTCGGCTTTGCATCAGCCCGCGCACTGTTAAAAACCATATGCAAAACATCCTGGACAAGCTGCATCTTCAGAACCGGGTCCAGGCCGCCACCTATGCCCTTCGACAGGGGCTTATTCAGCAGCCGGAGTAGAGCTTTCAGCTATCCTTCGTCAGTACTAGTGCATGGCCACAGTGGATATGATTAATGTCATTCTGAGCCGGAGCGTCGTGGTGAATCACGCTTCTTTGACTACCAGGCAAGCGGAGGCGAAGAATCTCGTTGCTCCCAAAGATACCAGTCCTCATAGCAGCGCCGAGATTCTTCGCTATCGCTCAGAATGACATCTCGCAAAACCTCTGTGGTCCTGTACTAG
>JAUYDP010000104.1 GCA_030691805.1 Dehalococcoidia bacterium
CTCACAGGAGATGTCATTCTGAGCGACCGCAGGAAGCGAAGAATCTCGTGCCAATTGCAAGCCATCCATCTCGCAGGAGATGTCATTCTGAGCGACCGCAGGAAGCGAAGAATCTTGTGCCAATTGCAAGCCATCCATCTCGCAGGAGATGTCATTCTGAGCGACCACAGGAAGCGAAGAATCTCGTGCTGGCTGCAGACTGGCCACATTGTAAACAATGCATAGCGTAGGCGTAGACATCATCGAGATACGGCGGGTGGCGGCTATCCTGGCACGCCGGGGTGAGCGTTTCCTCCAACGCGTCTATACACCCCGAGAGGTGGCTTTTTGCCGGGGGCGCGTTCCTGAGCTTGCCGCCCGTTTCGCAGCCAAGGAGGCCGTCTCGAAAGCCCTGGGCACCGGAATGCGCGGAGTGGCCTGGCGGGAGATCGAAGTCTATCCGGATAGCCGCGGCAAACCCCTGGTGCATCTTCATGGCCGGGCCAGGCAACGGGCACAAGACCTGGGACTGGACACCTTCGCTATTAGCCTCTCCCATTCACGAGATCATGCCATCGCCTTTGTTTCAGCGATGGGCCAAATCGAGAATGTGCCATGAAAGTCGTAACCGCTGACCAGATGCGCACCATCGAAGGCCGGGCCGCTAAACTAGGCTTCACCGTTCCCATGCTCATGGAGAACGCCGGCCTGGCCGTAGCCCGGGAGGCCCGCCACTGGATCGGCGTGGTCGAGAGGAGACCGGTGCTGATTCTGGTTGGCCCCGGCAACAATGGTGGTGACGGCCTGGTAGCCGCTCGACACCTTCACGACTGGAGAGCCGCGGTGCGAGTCTACATCTTCGCCCGCAGGACCGAAGATGACCCCAACCTGGACCAGTTGGTGGCAAGAAACGTTCCCTGGACTCTACATACAAATGATGAGGGCCTGGCACAGCTCAAATCGGCGCTCTCTCAGGCCGATGTCGTCATTGACGCCCTCCTGGGCACCGGTAAGGCACGTACCATCGAGGGCCCGCTGGCCAGTATCCTGGGAGCGCTCCGGTGTGAACGGGAAACGAGGCCGAACCTCAAGCTGGTCGCCCTGGACCTGCCAACGGGCCTGGACGCGGACACTGGGGCCGTTGACCCCGCCTGCGTCCCCGCGGGGCTGACGGTAACCCTGGGCTACCCAAAGACCGGCCTGCTGACCTTCCCCGGGGCCGGTTGTCTAGGCGAGCTGGTGGTGGCCGACATCGGCATACCCCCTGGCCAGGATACCGATGTGCTGGTGGAAATGATGACCGCTCTATCGGTGAAATCCAGCCTGCCCGCCAGGCCCCTGAACGCACACAAGGGCAGCTTCGGCAAGGCGCTGGTGGTGGCAGGCTCCTTGAACTTCGTTGGGGCCGCCTATCTGGCCACTATGGCGACATTACGAGTGGGAGCGGGCCTGGCTACCCTGGCCACGCCGGAACGAGTCTATCCTCTGGTCGCTGGCCGCCTGGCCGAGGCCACCTACCTCCCGTTGCCGGAGGCCGGACCGGGGGTAATCGCAGGGGATGCCGTGGCCTTGGTGCGAGAGGAGATCCCACGCTATAACGTGCTGCTCATCGGCTGCGGCTTGGGCCAGCGTCCTGCCACCGTTTGGTTCGTGCAGCGCCTTCTATCCACACCGCTGACGCTGCCGATGGTCGTGGATGCCGACGGCCTCAACGCCTTGACGAAATTGGCCGGTTGGTGGAAAATGTTACCTCACGAGGCTATTCTCACCCCGCATACTGGAGAGATGGCCCGGCTGACGGGCACAGAGGCGGATGAGGTCTCCGCCCGGCGATTGGAATTGGCCAGGGACAAGGCGCGGGAGTGGGACAAGATTGTCGTGCTGAAGGGCGCGCACACTGTAGTGGCCTCGCCGGATGGCCGGGCAGCAATTAGCCCCTGGGCCAATCCCGGCCTGGCGACTGGCGGGACCGGAGACGTGCTGGCCGGGGCCATAGCGGGATTGCTGGCCCAGGGCATGAGGCCCTTCGACGCCGCCTGCTCCGGCGTCTACCTGCACGGCCTTGCCGGAGAGATGGTCAGGCAGGAGATGGGAGAGGCCGGCATGCTGGCAAGCGACCTGCTGCCGCTTCTGCCGCGGGCGATCATGAAGGTTAAGACCGTTTAGACGCGCCATTGTGAAGTTACTTATTGATCGTTGTTGATCCTTGCGTAGGAATGAAAATAGTTGTGTAAGCGTTGTCTGCCGAATAATGAAGTGTGACAAGATAATCCGGTCCGGGCGGCAGGACGGCGTGGCCCTGCCCCACCACCCCTGGCGGACAGGGCCGTCCGCCTCTACGTCTTGGTGGAATTCGGCCTTTACGTCTTGGTGGGAGCAAATAGGGCCGTCTTGCCCCGTTCGTAGCGGCCGACCGCCGTGTCGGCCAGGCGGAACTTGGTGGAAGTCGGCCTTTACGTCTTGGTGGGAGCAAACAGAGCCGTCTTGCCCTGTTCGTAGCGGCCGACCGCCGTGTCGGCCAAGCGGGACTTGGTGGAAGTCGGCCCTTACGTCTTGGTGGGAGCAAACAGGGCCCTCTTGCCCCGTTCGTAGCGGCCGACCGCCGTGTCGGCCAGGCGGGGCTTGCCTACACCCAGTTTATTTTTCAAAACTCATAATTCGGCGTTGCTTCAACCTAGCGCCGAGTTCATTCGGCAGACCTGACGCCCGTCGCCAACTCGTGTCTTAACGCTCGCCTTTTAGTACCTTACGACTGAAATCCTGCGCGAACCGCGCATGAATTCTCGCTCAACCGTGACAAGCGTTTTGGTTCCGGCCACGCCGGGTTAGGAGGTGTACAATTCAAGACAAAACCAGAGTAGTTATCACTGGCATAGGAATAGTCAGCCCCCTGGGCCTGGATGTGGAGTCTACGTGGCAGGCGCTTCTAGCCGGACGCTCCGGCGCCGGCCCCATAACCCAGTTCGACCCCAATGGCTACGGCACCCGCTTCGCATGTGAGGTCAAAGACTTCGATCCGGTCCAATACATAGACCGGAAGGAGGTCCGCCGGCTGGACCGCTTCACTCATTTCGCCCTGGTGGCAGCCCTCCAGGCGGTAGAGCATGCCGGCCTTAAGATCGGGCCCGAGAACGCCGCGGACGTTGGAGTTATCATCGGCAGCGGTATCGGCGGCCTGATTACCCTGTTTGAGCAGTTCAAGGTGCTCACCGAGCGGGGGCCCGGCCGGGTAAGCCCCTTCCTGGTGCCCATGATGATCAGCGACACCGCTGCCGGACAGGTCTCCATTACCCTGGGGGCTAAAGGTCCTAACTGGGGAACGGTATCTTCCTGCGCCACCGGCGCCCATGCCCTGGGCGAGGCCTTCGAGACCATCCGCCGAGGTGATGCCAGGGCGATGATCTCAGGCGGCAGCGAGGCGCCCATTACACCCATCGCCATCGCTGCCTTCAACTCCGCTCGTGCCTTATCCACCCGTAACGATGAACCCCAGCGGGCCAGTCGCCCCTTCGATGCCAAGCGGGACGGGTTCGTCATCGGTGAAGGTGCGGCCGTTCTGGTATTGGAGGGCCTGGAACACGCCCTAGAGCGAGGGGCTATTATAATTGCCGAGTTAGCAGGCTACGGGGCCACTGCCGACGCTTTCCATATCACTGCCCCGGCCGAGGGAGGTGAGGGCGGCTATAGAGCCATGAAAATGGCGCTAAGGAAGGCGGGGTTAACCCCAGGCGACATAGATTACATCAACGCCCACGGCACTTCGACGCCCCTGAATGACAAGACCGAGACCCAGGCCATCAAGACCCTCTTCGGCGACCGTGCCTACAAAGTCCCGATTAGCTCCACCAAGTCCATGACCGGACACCTGTTAGGGGCCGCCGGAGCGCTCGAGGCAGCCGTCACGGCGCTGGCCGTCCAGCGCGGAATGCTCCCGCCAACCATCAATTTGGAGAACCCCGACCCCGAATGCGACCTGGACTACGTGCCAAACACCGCCAGGGAACATCCGGTGCGGGCAGCCCTATCCAACGTTTTTGGGTTTGGGGGGCACAACGCGGTGCTGGCGATTAAGAGGTGGGAAGGAAGTTAGTATCCCCTCTCCACGAACAGCGGCGCTACCAGATTGTCCACCGGGGCGTAATCATCCGTCAGGATGATCTTATTATTTTCGGTGAGGTAATCCTCCAAGCGGTCCTGGTCCAGAACGGCGGTGAAGGCGGATTTCTCCCGGTTGGCGTAGGCCTGGAAGGCCTCGACGTCGAAGGGTTTCAGGCTGGCCAATACCACAAAGGTGCTGGGACCACCGAACTCCCAGGCCGGCCCCGGACCCATCAGGTAAACGTACGGGAACACCAGCTTCAGCGTGTTCATATAGGCCGGGAGGAATAAGCCGTTCGCGAACTTGTCAATAATGTTGGCCATGTAAATGCCATCGTCTTTCAACTGGCCCTTAATAAGTTCCGCGAACTCCCTGGTTGTCAGATGATATGGTATAGACAGGTCGTTGAAGGCATCTCCAAAGACCAGGTCGTACTTCTCCCGCGGCGTGCCGTTGAAGAAGAGGCGGGCATCCTGGTTGAAGGTGCGGATACGGGTGTCAGGCGCAAGGCCCAGCCATTCATAGGCAACACGGGTGACGGCCGGGTCTATCTCCACCACGTCCAGGGAGGCGTCTGGGTATACCGCCTCCATGTGGCGAGGATAGGTGTAGCCTCCACCACCGAGGAATAGCGCCCTCAGCCCCGACTTTCTCTGGGACAGATTGTCTGTGACTTCAGAATATATGCGCTCGTATCCATAGCCCAGCAGCTTGGGGTCCTCCAAGGAGTTGTAGCTATGGATCAGGTGGTCCAGAACTAGTGCCCGCACCGGGCTGCCGTCCGAAAGCTTGGTATCATAGACGTTTATACAGTAGTAGTCTGACTCCACCACGCAAGGGGCCTTGAATTGCTCCCTTGCATTGAAAAAGGGCAAACCATAGGCCAGGATTACGATCCCAACAACGGATGCTCGCTCCTTCTGCCAGACCTTCCAGTATTCCCCGAAGTACAGACCCATTAGTATCAGCACCAACCCCACCAGCCAGATTATCGAACGGGTGCCCATGGACGAGATCAGTAGAAAACCAGTCAAAAACGTCCCAACGATACTTCCGGCCGCCCCGCAGGCATAGATCATGCCCACCACATTGCCGGCCTCCCCCAGGTCTTTCAGAGTGAGCTTGACCACCACAGGGGAGACCATCCCCAAGACGAAACAGGGCAGGAAAAAGATCACAGTCGTGAACACCACAATCTTGGCTACCAATGGGAAGCCGGTGGGAAGCGGCGTGGCCGTTACCCAGGCAGTTGCCAAGAGTATGCCTAGAGTGGTCAAACCGCCGCCGAAGAAAAGGAGGCCAAGAACGCCTGGGGAGGCCCGCCGGTCGGCCAGCTTGCCTCCGGCGAAGTTGCCCAGGCTTATGCCCGCCAGGACCACGCCAATAATGCTGGTCCAGGTGTATAGAGAGACTCCGACGTATGGGGCCATGATACGGCCGGCCACCAGCTCGATGACCAGGATGCAGGTGCTGCTCACGAAAACGATGAAGTTGCCCTTTAAGAGGCTAGTACGCATTCACTCTCCCTATAAAGATTCTATGCTCGTGCCCCGTATCCGGGGCTGGTCCAGCCCTGCCCCACCCCTTGTCGGGGCGAGGTAAGAAGGGGGGACACCCCCCAAACCCCCCGGCCTGCGGCGCTATTGTGTCTTTGGGGGGACACCCCTAAACCCCAGGCCTACTAGCGCCATTGCTGAGATCGTGTTGGGGGAGACCCCTCAAAATCCCCTCCTGCAGCGCTATTACTGAAATCACGTTGGGGGGGACACCCCCAATCCCCAAGCCTACCAGTGCCATTGCTGATATCATGTTGAGTGCCACCTACTAAGCCCCCAACCTGCCGGCGCCAGTGGTGATTTCATGTTGGGGGATACCCCCAAACCCCCCAGCCTGCGGCACGGGCGCCAGGGTTTTTTCTGGGGACGCCCTCCAGGTTACGGCGCTCTTGCCTTTGTTATTACCGGTGGGAGTCTTACCAACCCCGCGGACACCGGCGTGGTCGCTTGAGTCGGAACGGGGGACGCCACCCAAACCCCAGTCCTGCGGCCGTGCTGGCTGTATCTGAGATTGGGGCCCCCTCCCCCCCGCGTTCACCTCGGCTGGTTGTGTCCCAAAAGGGGCATTCACCCCAAACCTCCCGCCGTCTATAACGGCTTCCGAATGGCTGCCCAAAGCCCGTGCCGGCGGTCTATGCTGGCATTAGGAGAAAGCCCCATCTGCTCCAATAGCTTGACCAACTCCTCCTCTGAGAGGACCCGTTTCCCAAGTCGCCGGTTCAGGTCTTTGGAGCGTTCCAACAATGGCTCTATGACTGAATCGGGGGTTTCCGCGCCGAAGCCTCCCCCAGCCATGGCCAAGCCGCCGGCTCTCAGAACCCGATACATCTCCCTTACGATCTGCGCTGAGTCCTCCCAGAAGAAGAGCGCCCCGCGAAAGACCACCAGATCGAAAGAAGCATCCCCAAAGGGCAAGCGCAGCATGTTTATCCCCAACACGGAAATCTTGCCGCCCTGGCCCGACTTGGACACCTTCTCCTGAAAATAGGGCAAGAGACCGGGGAAATCGTCCCCCAAGGTCAGGGTCAGGTCAGGCAGGAGATATACTAGCTCAATAGAGATTCCACCAGCGAAAGGACCTAGCTCCAGGACTGTGCCATCACTTCGCCCGTACTCCCGCGCAATCTGGAGGGCTACATAAGGGTAGAGGGGCGCGAAGAGTTCATTGACGGCGACTATATCCTCTAGCTGCATGTGGCGATTATATCATCTGCGCCGAAAACATCAATCGCCTTGCCGAAGGTAACCCTTTTATTTTATACTTGGCCCAATCCATGATTAGCTGGCGGGATAAGTTTCTTGGCCAGCCAGGGCTAATGCCCTTCTGAACCAACATAAGGAGGAGAAGTTATGGCATTCAAGGACCTCAGGCAATATATCCAACGGCTGGAACAAGAAGGTGATATCACTCATGTGGGAGCAGAGGTAGATTG
>JAUYDP010000114.1 GCA_030691805.1 Dehalococcoidia bacterium
GATAGTCCCTTGGCCCCGAAGGGACCCTCCGGATCAACAGGCTCTACCAAAAAACAGCGCATCTGGGGTTGCTCCAACGCCGTGGGGGTCTTGTAGCCCTCATAGGATGGGTTGAGCACCTGCCCCATCTCTGTGATGCGCTCCTCCATCAGGCTCATGCCTACACCGCAAAGGGTGGACCCCTCTATCTGTCCCTCTACGGACATGGGGTTTATGGCAAACCCGCAGTCGAAGGCGGCGACTCCCTCCCGGACGGCGACCTGGCCGGTCTCCCCGTCCACCTCTATCCTGGTCATCTCCGACCCGAAGCTGTAGGTTGGGGAGACGTTGGTCTGGCCGGTGGCCGGATCCCACTCCGACGAAGGCGCCGCATAGGTTCCCCTCCCGATGATGTGCGTCCCCAGCTTGACCACGGCGAACTTGAGCAGGTCGGCCAGGGCCATACCCCGCTCCGGGCTGCCCTGGACGAAGACCCTCCGGTCGCGGGCCACCAGGTCCTCCACACGGGCCTCCAGCTTCTGGGCCGCCAGTTGCAGGACCTGCCGGAGGGCATCCTCGGCCGCTACCCTGACGGCGTTTCCTCCCACCAGGGTGACCCGGCTGGCGTAGGCCCCCAGATCGGTGGGCGTGGTTTCCGAATCGGAGACGGACAACCGGATGTCCTCCAGGCCCACGCCCAATATCTCGGCGGCGATCTGGGCCATGGCGGTGTCGGCGCCCTGCCCTATATCCGACACTCCGGTAAAAAGGACCACCGTGCCGTCCTCTTGAAGCTTGACCATAGCCGAGGAGGAGTCCGGCCCGAACAAGGAGGAGCCGCAGACCATGTTGTTGCACCCTATACCCTTCCCCTGGCGCACGGCCCCCGCGCCCTCTTTCCGCCAGGCGCTGGCCCCTTCAACTACACGTTCGATGCACTCCACAAACCCGCAACTGGTTATCTTGTAGCCGGAGGGGTTCGGGTCGCCCGGCCGGATGGCGTTCTTCAGCCTTAGCTCGACCGGGTCTATCCCCAGCTCCTGGGCGATTATACCCATCTGCGCATCATCGGCGAAGCGCCCCTGAAGGACCCCGAACCCCCGGAAGGCCCCGGAAACGGGCTTATTGGTGTAGACGTGGTAGCCCGTGTACCGGGCGCTGGCCACCCGGTAGAGGGTGCCGGTCTGAGACCCGGCGGCGTTGATCACGGCCGGCCCGGCGCTGTTGTAGGCCCCGCCATCGGCGATGGCCACCCACTCCTTGGCCATCAGCGTCCCGTCCCTCTTGACCCCAACCTTACACCTGAGGATAAAGGGATGCCGGTGGCGTCCGGCGATAAACTGCTCCTCGACGGTATACGCGAACCGCACCGGCCTTCCCGTCATCTTGGCCAGCAGGACGGCGCTGAAGTGCAGGTCGAAGGTCTCCCTCTTGCCCCCGAAGCCCGCCCCGACGTGAGGCTTGATTACCCGGACGTCGCCCAGGCCCATGCCCAGGACCCTGGCGATATTGGTCCGGACGGCGTAGGGGCTTTGGGTGGAGGCCCACAGGACCGCCTTACCGGAAGCGTCATAGGTGGCCAAGGCGGCGTGCCCTTCCATCGAGCAATGGGTCACCGCCTGGGTCCGGAAGGTGTCCTCCCGAACATAATCCGATTCCCGGAAGCCCTTCTCCACGTCCCCCCAGGTATAGGACGGCCTGGCGCTTATGTTGTTGGGGACCCGGTCGTGAATCAAAGGAGCGCCCGGCTTCATGGCCTCCTCCGGGTCGAAGACCGCCGGCAGCTCCTCGTACGCCACCCTGATCAGTTCCAGCGCCTCGGCTGCGGTGTCCTCGTCTACGGCCGCCACGGCCGCCACGGCATCCCCGATGAAGCGCACCTTGTCCACAGCCAGGGCGCATTCGTCGGGGAGGACGTTGCCGTACTCGATGGTGCCGGTGTCCTTTCCCGTGATAACGCCCTTCACACCAGGGAGCCTTTCCGCCCGAGAGGTGTCTACGTTCAGGACCCTGGCATGAGGGAGTGAGCTCCTGAGGACCTTGCCGAAGAGCATCCTCGGCAGGACCAGGTCACCGGTGTACTTGGCCTCGCCGGTGGCCTTGGCCACCCCATCTACCCGTGGCAGGCTTCTGCCGATCACCGAATACCCCATAGTCACCTCCAGCGGTCTGCTTAGCACTCGACACCATATTATGGCCCAAGGCGCACGGTCAGTATGCAAAAATTGTTACAGAAGGTGACGCCTAGAGAGAGAAACCCCATTCGCCCCGCTGGGTGGGAAAAGGATAGGGAGGACACCCCCAACCCCCCCCGGCCTGCGGCGCTTGACCACTATGCGGAAAGAGACCCATCCTCCCTGGCGCTATCCGTGACGAGGGGACATGCAGGTGGCCGCCTTACTCGTACCGGCGCCGGTGGCTTCCGAGGGAGGTCCGTGCGCCTTCTTGACCTTACGGTACGCCTGGGTTTATCCCAGGCCTATTCTGTCAATGTCCTGCACCGCCACTTGTGGCGGGGCTAAATCTGTCAGCGCTGTGGCTCAACAATAGCACCACGAACAGGCCCGCTCAAGGGGAAAAGGGCTTTGTGACGCCAAACTCCCATTGTTGGCCGCCACGCCGCTCCCGCTGTCGCTCAGATCCGGTTGGATCGCCGGATCCATCACGTTAGAAACTAGAACTTTACCCAAATGGTACGTTTCTCCAACCTGTCCTTGCTGATATAGTCACCAAAGGTAGAAGAAAGCTAGCGGCGTATGAGGAGCCTACCCGCCCCGTGTTCAGTTAATGTGTGGGAGGCGCCCGAGATGGCTGAGCACCGCAACTGGGTGGGCACAGCCAGCTGCGGGTTCCGCGTGTCCTGCGTCCCGTCGGCGTGTTTGTCGTAATCGGGCCGCGATTGCGGCGGTTTCTCGCCGCCCACGGTCTTTAGAAACTGGATGCTCCGAACTCACGCACGCCAAAAGCATTGGCGCCAGTTCAGACTTTCACGAGGTCAAGTTTTGGGGCGAGCTTGCGCAGGTGATCGAGGTCGCTGGTGAGGATGGTGCTGTTGTAGCGGCGGCCGGTTAGGACTACTGAGGCGTCGATGACATCGTCCGTCCCATGCCGGCCGCACAGTTCACCGCATGCCTTCGCCATTTCGGCGTCGATGATCTCGACGGTAACGGCAGGGTCGTCCAGAAGCAGGGCAAGGCGCACCTGGCGGGATCCCTTCCGCCAAACCTGAGCCAGTGCCCCTGCTGGGACAATAATGTGGGCGTCCCGCTCGGTGGCCCGGCGGAGGATCGTGCTGACGCGACGGTCTGCGCTTTCGACGGCGATCAGCGCGCCGGCGTCAAGGGTCAGCGATCTAGGATTGAGTCCGCCCATTCCCGCTCCTCGCCAGTCATCGGATTCTCGCGGAACATCTCATCGAGGAGATCCCGGAAAGTCCGCTCCCTGGCGCGCTGCTCAAGAGTCTCTTTGACGTACGCACTCACTGAAGGGGAACCGGCGGCTTTCACGTCGGCTCGCAGTTGGGCAGCTACAGTGAGAGGTAAAGAGATGGTCAGCCGATCATGGGTGCGCTGCCGTGTGGGACGCTTGTTCGTCGGATCAGTCGCCGTCCGTGTAGCTTTCGTCTTCATAGCCATTGGCGCCTCCTATATGTTCATACTGCTATCATACCGAGACAGATCGCTACTGTCAAGTCCAACGGCTGCACGAGGCTGCACGTGAATGTTCAGCATTTAGATTAGGGAATTGACGGGAATTGCGGTCTGGTGCTACAATTCCGCCAACGTCGGCGCTGTGAGAACCGTATGTCCATGCTTCGGTGCTGGGATTCCGGTCTGTCACATGACGCTGGCCCAGGAGGGTAGCAGCTTGGCGAGGCATCTCAGGCGATCCTTTGGGTACCTTTCTGCCCTCTTGCTCTTTGC
>JAUYDP010000148.1 GCA_030691805.1 Dehalococcoidia bacterium
AACCCAGCAATACCGGCTAGAGACAGAGTAATTGGGATCAGTTGGAAAACGGCCAGCGCCAGAGAGGTGTAGACCAGAAGCGCCAAGTCGGCAAGCAAGCCTGGCACTCTGTAATAGACCAGCATGAACAGGGCGACGATGCCCAGCCCGATCTGTCCAGCCAGCAGGCTCTTCTGAAGGGAGTCCGCGCCTAGAGTTGCATCCACGTCCTGCTGCTTGACTACGGCCACCGGGATGGGCAGGGCGCCGGCGTTCAATTGTATAGATAGAAGACGGGCCTCCTCTAACGGGATATTGTTGATCACCCCGCGGTCTCTGATAACATCCCGCACTGTTGGAGCAGAAATCATCTCGTTATCCAGGAATATGCCCAGAGGCTTGCCCACCAGGCGCGTGGTAATCTGCTCGAAGAGCTTGGCTCCTTCGGAGTCAAATTCAAAAGCGACTTCGGGCTGACCAGTCTGCTGGTCGAAAGTCACCTGGGCATTGGGCCGGAAGTATTTGCCGGTGAGCTCCTTCTCCTGGCCGTCGTTGCCCAGGGCCTTGGCGATAGTCCAATCGGATTTTCCATCGGGGGTTGCCACCTGTTCTCGAAAATCCAGTTGGGCGGTCTTACCAATGAGGCGTATGGCCTCCTGGACATCCCGCACCCCGGGGAGTTGAACCAGTATCCGGTTGGTCCCCTGTTTCTGGATTGATGCTTCCGCCACCCCATAGGCGTTGATGCGCCGGTCTATGATACGGACCACACCATCCATGGCTCGGTCGCGCTCTTTTAGCTCGACTTTGGCAAGGTCGCCTTCCATGACCAGGGAGGTGCCGCCCTGGAGGTCCAAACCCAGGCGGAGTCCCTTGCGCTCGAAAGACCAGCCTCCCAACTGGAGGCTAAAGCCTTCGGGACGGGGCCAAATAACCCAGAGGGAAAGGGCAGCCAGAACGATTATTCCGATCAGGATATAGTGGTTATGGCGCTGCATCTCGTCCTTTTCTTGTCAGATGGTTTTGCGGGAATGCACCAAGCCCCAGGCCGTCGCCACGTCATTCGGTCGCTGCGGCGACTGGCTTAGGCTCCACCTTGTGGAGGTCGTCCAGGCTCTCCAGATGGTCTACGAAGAGAATGCCGTTAAGGTGGTCTATCTCGTGTTCCAAGGCTTCGGCTAGTAGCTCATCGGCTTTAATACGTACTGGTTTGCTATCACGGTCTACTCCTTTAGCCTTGACGACCTCGCTCCGCTTTATCCTCCCGACATAGCCCGGAAGGCAGAGGCATCCCTCCTCCACCTCCCGTTCGCCAGTGGCCTTGACTATCTCCGGATTGATAAGTTCGATAATCTCGCCTTGTGATAGCTCAATGACTATCACCCGGAGAAGCACGCCGACCTGGGGAGCGGCCAAACCCACGCCTCCGGCGGCGCGCATAGTTTCCACCAAATCGTCAAGGAGCCTGTGTATTGATCCATCAATACGCCTTACCCGCTTCGATTTCTGGTGCACAACTGGACTGCTCGCGGGAAGGATGGGCAAAACGGCCAAGCTCAGATCTCCAGAATGATACCAGGTTCACGCCGGTCCCAGTTTATTCGCTGGCGCCGGCAGAGGCTATTATAGCAAAGATACAGGATCCACGTCCAACGTCCAGCCTTGGGGTAATGGCAGGGATTCCAATAAGCCATGGAGTTCCTTCCCCATGAGAATAAGGTGCCAGCGATACTTGCCACGCACCCGGCTGAAGTAGCAAGGGGCTGGCCCGACGATATGTGTCCCCCGGTGCCCTTTTAGCTCCATTGCTTGCTTCAAGGTATTTTGCAAGCGAAATGCCTCCCGTTCACATGCCTGGTGATTCGTATGGGAATATACCATACGGACAAGCTGGCTGAAAGGGGGGTAGCCGTGGGCTCGCCGGAAGGATATCTCCTGGTCGTAGAAGGCCGTGTAATCGTGCCTGCTGGCGGCTTGGAGGGCATAATTGTGGGGGTTGTAGGTCTGGATGATTACCCGACCTCCGGACGGCCCCCGTCCGGCCCTTCCGGCCACTTGAGTCAATATCTGGAAAGTGCGTTCGGCTGCCCGGTAGTCGGGCAGGTTAAGCCCTAAGTCGGCATTCACAACACCTACTAAGGTCACCATTGGCAGATGGAGGCCCTTGGCAATCATCTGGGTGCCGATGAGGACATCAGCCTGATGCTTGACGAAATGCTCCAAAATGGCCTCGTGGGTGCGGTGGCTGCCCGTCACATCCCGGTCCCATCGGAGGATCCGGGCGTTGGGCAGGAAGGAGGCAGCCTCTTCCGCCAGTTTCTCGGTCCCCATGCCCAAAAACTGGATCTTATCGCTCCAGCAGGCAGGGCAGATGTCGGGCGCCCGCTTCCTCATGTTGCATTGGTGGCAGACCAGCCCCTGGCCCTGAGAATGGTAGGTGAGAGGCACGTCACAGCGCTGGCAAAGGATCACGTGGCCGCATTCCCGGCAGAGCAAAACGGTGGCCGTTCCCCGACGGTTGAGGAAAAGTATAATCTGTTCCCCTTTGCTGAGCGCTTCCTTCATGGATGCCTGGAGGGATCGGGAAAAGATGCTGCGGTTGTCCTCACGCAGCTCCTTGCGCATGTCCACAACTTCGACCTCGGGTAGGGGCAAAGGCCCCGACTCGCTTACCCGCTGGGGGAGTGTTAGCAGCTTATAGTCTCCGAGGCGGGCATGGTAGTACGTTATTACGTCTGGTGTGGCGCTTCCCAGTATTACCACTGCACCGGTTAGCTCCGCCAACCGAATAGCCACGTCCTGCGTATGGTACCGGGGGCTCTTATGTTCCTCCTTGTAGGCCCATTCGTGCTCTTCGTCTATTACAATCAGGCCAAGCTCTGGGGCTGGTGCGAAAACTGCTCCACGTGAGCCAATGACCACGTCCGCGCCTTTTTCTTTTATGCGCATCCACTCATCATATTGTTGGCGCTCCGTAAGGGCGCTGTGCAGCACGGCTATTCTTCCCGGGAAGCGGGCAGCAAAGCGCTGTATGGTCTGGGGTGTGAGGGCGATTTCCGGCACAAGGACAATCCCCATCCTTCCCTTCCGGACCGTTTCGGCCAGGGCCAAAAGGTAAAGCTCCGTCTTACCGCTGCCCGTAACACCGTGAAGGAGGAAGGTCTGCGCCCCTGTGGCGCCGTCTCTTAGGAGGGCGGTCTCCAGGACGTGCCAGGCCTGACGCTGTGCGGCATTTAGCTCTGGCGCCGGCTGGGCGGCTGGAGCTTTCGGGCTTGCCACCGGAGCTGCCTTCGCCTCTACCTTCATCCGGCGCACCAGCCCCTGTCGCTCCAGCGAAACCAGGGTTGAGTAAAGGGGGCCGAGCTTTTGCTGCGCGGCGGCCATATCGAGGCTGCCTCCAGTATCTTTCAGGAGGGCCAGGAGGGCTTGGGCTTTCGGGCCACGCACAGGAGTTTCACCTGTAGCACTTACCAGTTCTAGCCGCCAGGCGCCCTTAGGGCCAACGGGCAGCCAGGCGACCTGCTCGCTCTTGTCCACCAGCTTCTTGCGCTGTAGGTGCTCCAGCAATGGGTCCAGGTTGATTCGGGGAAATGCCTTTTTGAGAACGCGCAGGTCGGCGTGGCCTTTTTCAATTATGAAACCGAGGACGAGCTTCTCTTCAGGGGTTAACGAGGCCAGGGAAACTGGGGACGGCCGCTCGGCCGCTTGAAAGTGTGCTCGGATCTGTGGCTCGCCTCCAGGTGGCAGCAATAGAGCAGCAGCTTCAAAAGGGGGGCATAAGTAGCGTCGGTAAAGCCAGCGGGCTAGATCCAGTTGGGATGACGAAACCAGCGGCTCAGGATGAAGGGATCTAATTATTTCTCGGGGCTGTTCGTATCCCGATTCAGTGCTTAAAGAGAAGACTATTCCTGGGAGGGTCCTGGCGCCGAATGGCACCAGGACCATACATCCGGGTGAAAGGGGAATGTGAGCGGGGACCGAGTAGGTGTAGGTCTTGGCAACCCCAGCGGGGAAGTCCACCGCCACCTCTGCATACACACTACTCCTTCGCCACTTCCTTGACCCTGGCTCTGCCCTTTTCCTTGATCCGGGCCGCCCTGCCGGTCAATCCCCTCAGGTAGTACAGCTTCGCCCGGCGGACCTTGCCTTGTCTCACTACTTCCAGACGTTCGATCAATGGAGAATACAGCAGGAAGGTCTTCTCAACACCCACGCTGTGGCTGATTCGACGAACCGTGAAGGTGGAGCCGGGGCCACCGTTTCGGACACCGATTACGACTCCCTCGAAGATCTGGATCCGCTCCCTGGTGCCCTCGCGTATTTTGCTGCTGACTTTTACCTGGTCACCTGGGTTGAAGGGCGCGATATTGGGATTCGGCTCTACCGATACCGCTGAAGATGCGTCCAATGGAATTACCCCCTTTTGTTATCTTTTGGGCATACGCCCTCTAGTAGTCTGCCACGGCCCTTCCAAATGCTGGCCGCCGTAGGGGCGTACGGCTGTGCGCCAGTACCCTGTCGTCAAATCCTGGTTGACACAACCCTAGTGTAAGGTCTTACGACCTTTTAGGCAATACCTATTTATCGCGGAGAACGCTGAGGGCGCTGAGACCTTGTCAAGCTCCATCCGCGATATCTGCGATCTCTGCGTTAAAACCCACCCAGGAACGGCCTGCCCGCCGGCTGAAGACTGAAAGCTGAAAAGTAGAAAGCTGATATCTGACAACTGACGGCTGACAACTGACGGCTGACAACTGTCAGCTATCCTTGGGCCGGCTGGCAGTGGTCTTGGCCAGGGTTCCCTGCCCATCCTGGGGCGGGCCAAGCAAGGGAGCAGAGGATTCCGTGAGAGGCTCAGCACTGGACGCCTGGGATTGCTGAGGGGCATAGGATGCTGGTTCCTGGGGGACGGGGTCCAGGGCCTTTCTCCTTTCCTGGGCCTTCTCCACCTCAACTTCTCTGGTTAGCTCATCTGTCAGCTCTGATGATGCCCGCCGGAACTCCCGCATGGCCTTGCCAACGGCTCCACCGATCTCCGGTAATTTGCGAGGTCCAAAAACGATCAGGGCGATAACCAGGATGATAAGCATCTC
>JAUYDP010000159.1 GCA_030691805.1 Dehalococcoidia bacterium
TGACTTCGTCACAGAGTGTTTTGCGGGCATCCGGGTGCAGAGGATAAACATATATATCTTTAACCCATTTTATGCATGGCAAAGTGAAGAGCCTAGGTCAGCACCTCGGCCAGGGTTTTGGGGTGCAACTCCCTGGCATTCCTCAGACAATTTCCGCCAGTTGTCTGAAAATTGAGCTTTGTAGTGACCTCCCTATTCAGTTCTCAGCCCAAAACAGTAGGCATCTTCTGCAAAGAGACAATAAGCCACCTGCTCGAGGTTTCCCTCTTGTTCAACGATTGCAGTCCAGCTACCCTTTAGCACTTAGACGAGCTGTAGTGCCTCTAATCGCGCTTCAGCCATCCGGTACTCCTCTTGCCAGGGATAACTCTGAGATAGTTTCAGGATGAATGTCCGGCCGGTGTGTACCAGCTTTCCGGCTATGAGGATGAAGCGGTTCCTCAGCCTTTTCAGCATCATTTTCTGTTTTGCCTGCGCTAGAACCAGTTCCTTGAACCAATTCATCAGATTGTAGGCCAACATGCCAATGTAGAAATAGGTCATGTTGCCCGCATACCAATGCGAGGGACTCTCATCCATGCCAAAGCCAGCGGCGGCTTCTTTTATCATGTTCTCCACATTGGCCCGGCCATTGTAGAAACGCCATACCTCCTCCGGTTTTTCCTCCCTGATGTTGGTGGCGATCACCTGATAGCTATATCCCTTGAGTTCAAGCAGCCGCGGTTGTTTCTTGGTAGCTTGCCCATCTTCCTTTACCTCTTCCCTGATGACGATCATACGGACACGCAACACTTTGTTGCCTTTCGTCAGGCAATGTTCGAATTCGCTGACGGCTACGTTTCCACCGATATCACGGTAATGCAGACCGCCTAATTTCCCCTGAATCGTGCTGTACAGCTTGGCCACTACCGCATACTTGATGTGCCTGCTTTCCAGGAATCTGAGGAAGTCATAGGAGAAAAAGCCGGAATCAGCCCTCAAACATAGCTGCATGATGTGTCGCGGGATCAGCGTCAGACACTCTTTGAGAAGATCGACGGCCCCGGTGCTGGTATATCTGTCGCCGGCACGGAATTTACCTCTCAGGAAATCCCTCGTTTCCCCAATGAAACATAACAAGGGATGGTAGCTTTTCCGCCCGGGTTTCTTCGGGTTATAGCCTACTTTCGCCCGTTGTTGAGCACCGTACACCGTCTTTACATGAGAGTCCAAATCCAGCGTAAGTTTCAAGAAGTCCCGGAAGTCGTTTCTCACCCGGAAAAGCTTGCGGGTGCCAATATCTTGAATCGCGGCGGCCCCTTTCACGGTACATGATTTCAGGAAGCGACTGAAAGTTGTCTGATCCGGATAATCCTCACCTGTTACGGTTTGAAAGACCTTATCCTTCTGCAAAACCTCGGTATCAGAAGGCCGTTCCAGACCGCAGGCAAACCCGTGAACGATGGACACTACCTTCTTCCCGATGTTACACGCAGCAATGCCCGATATCTTATCCAGGCTTCCTTTGATAGCCAATTTCCTCATGAACTTGCTGAATAAGCCAATACCCCCGAACGGGGTGATATTCTTGCCGGTAAACTCAACCTTCACTTCGCCCTTGTTTGTCTGCCCAATTCTATCTATACTTGTCACGGTGCCGCTTTTTCTTTGCTCACCTTTTGGGTGATGTTTCTGTTGTTTGTTGTTCATAGCTACATTATAGCTGAAAAAGCGGCACCAAGATATACCTTCCTACCCCCAATTCTTTATCCCCATGCATATTCTGGGTTAACACTACAGCGTCAGGTTTCCGCGGCATGTAGCGCTAGAGCGGCAGTGGCTGGAGACGGCAGGCAGGTTAAGGCATTGCACGGAACGACAATGACCGTGGCCGGGGTGAATGTTGGGAGGCTATGATACTTTCGCCAGCAGGCGGAAGGTACGTGTTGTCTGTCTCGAAGGGGGAATAGCGCATAAGGCCGGGGTAGAAATTGCTTCCGCAAACACACCCGTAACCGGGTAGCGGCTCCATGCTGACGTGGTGAGGGGACGGGCGGGCCTGAGTCAGGCTTTGATTTGATACCTGCCATCTCACGAGACAGGCGTCATCTGGCACTTCAGCCTGACACAGTTCAAGCGGTCCCGGTCAAGGGCCAGGGTTCCACTCCGAAGGAGTGCTGCCAGGGTACGCGCCCGTGTGGAAAGCTATCGCGAGTTCAACACCTCCTGGCGTGGGATTGGTAGGCACTGGCGTTACGCTTCAGATAGTACTTGACCAGAGCGATAGCGTCGGCTTTGGGCAGGTACCTACGACTGAGGGCGCCGACCACCAGCCGGCGGGCCTGAGGCATGGTCAGGATAGGTACAGCGCCCCCTTTTTTGCGAAGCGATAGCGGACTTCCAGAAGGAAGAGCATGGCCAGGCAGACGTAGAGCATGTGACGGTGCCAAGCCCGCCAGGAGCGAATCTCGTAATGGTCCATACCCACCTGTCCCTTGCCCTCTTTGAAGCACTGTTCGATGGGCCAGCGGAGCAGGCTGACCCGGCTCATCACCTCGAAAGGGATGTCCGCGGGGGCGTTACTGAAGTAGAAGGTGATCGCCCCGCCGGGATCACGCCGCATAAAGAGCCAGCACTCCTGATGGGGCAGACCAAGACGCTCTTCGATGACGCGGCGGCGCGCCATCTCGGACTTCACTGGTCCCCGGGCAGTATTGATGCTTACCGGACGCCACACGGTGTTGGAGTCATTGGCAACCTCGCTGACGGGTTGGGGCGATGGCATGGGGCGTGGCTTGACAGGTCTGGGGCCGTGTCCCCGATACGGAGGAACTCCCATCTTGGGGGGCTCCAGCCATACCTTGATGTTGGAGCGGACCTGGGCGAGATAGTAGTAGTGGGCCGCCATGGCATCGCGGAAGGCCGGGTCGCTGCCAAAAGTGGCATCGCAGGCCAACCAGCGGGCAGCAAACCGTCCTTCCGTCCGAACGACCTGGATGAGTTGCTCAGCGATCTCGGGCTTGGTCTGGAAGGCGAGACTCTTAGGAACCCCGCATGCCCGTCGGCGCGCGGCGTAATCGGGAGCAAACCACTGTTCGGGCATGTAGGGCTGCGCCGCCAGCAACCCATACCCCCTGTCGCTGGCGTAGCCGAGAAAAACCCCTGACTGGCAGTTCGCCGTCTTGCCCAGTCGACCACAGTACTGACGGGCTACACCCACCGAGTCCTTGCCCTGCTTGGGAAACTCGGAGCTGTCGATGGTCAAGACGCCGTCGTCGCTGCCAATGAGAGCGTACTGACGCTCCCGGTAGAGCTGCCACATCAGGTCCTCATCCCAGGGGGAATCGGTCAGGAAACGCTGCAGGGCCCGCACGTGCCGGTCGCCCAAATACCGCAGGGCAATGGGCTCTACGGATTTGCGTTCCAGGTCACTGAGGAGGCCTTTCAAATAGGTAGTTCCCAGGGCTAGTTGCACCGGCCGGTTGAAGGCGGGACTGAAGTCATCGTGGAAGCTCACCAACACATCGGCCAACTCCTCAACGGCTGCCTCGGTGATGCCGCTTTCCTCCAGCAGAGCTGGATGCCAGTCATCAGTTTGCAATCGCATGAGTAAATCCCCCTCGCGCAAGACTGGAGGGCGCCTGCACCGGCGCGACGGGGATGGCTGTCGATGAATGTAATCCTGAAGGTCCCGCTTTACAACATAGAGGAACACCTCCTTGGGATGACCGTGATAACGATAGCGGGGACCATCCCTGGTGAAGCCTCGCGTGGTCCCCACGTGAATCCAATTGGCGGCCCGATAGACGGTACCGGCAAAGCGCTGGGGATCGACGAAGGTTTCCAGCAACCACACCGGCTGGCCGTATTTGTCTGGCCACGCCCGGCACAGCCCATGCACGAACCGGGCCAACAGATGCGAGGCAAGGTGGCGTACCTGAACCCAGGGCAGAATGAGGAACCGGCTGTTGTTGACGAGGTGAGACAGATAATACTCTCTTTGCACTGGCGACCAGCCGATGAAACGGTCTCTCGCCCCCAGCGTGAGAGAAGCCGCCCGCCAGCCCGCCGCAGCGATGGGGCGTCCCCCGCTGAAGGCGATTTGCTTGAGCCGTCTACCGAGCATCTTCCGATAGCCCAGTGGGTGGTAGTCCCGCACGAGATGGTCCCAGAGAGGCTCCCAGGGCGTGTGGTCCACCGTGATAATCGTGATTGGCCGGATCTCGCACACCCTCCCCTCCACTGGGGTGGTGTCAAGCTTGATAGTCGGATTAGCTGATATCCTGTGCTCGTCCGCGTTCCCACCTCCGCAGGGGCGCACCACACCTGTACCACGAAGAGCCGGTCTCCGCGAAACTGCCATCTGCCCCCCATCACCCGAGGACGGATGACACGCCGGCTGGCGCCCCCTCAACACCTACTCTACCACAAGATAACAGCCTTGTCTAGACCCGACCGAGACCTGACGCTGTAGTGTTAAGCTCGTCCAGGGTGAGCCAGCCCTTGCGCAGACCGTAGATAGCGGCCTCGGTGCGCGAGCCGACGCCCAGCTTGTTGAAGATGGTCCTGAGGGTGCCTTCGACGGTGCGGCGGCTGAGGTGAAGGACATCGGCGATGTCCTTGTTGTTCATGCCTTGGCGGCCAGCCTGATGACCTCCATCTCGCGCCTGGTCAGGTTGTTCGAGTCCCGGGATGCCTGCTGGGTATCGCCCCGCACCCTGAAGCGGTCGATGACCTTGCGGGCGATGACGGGGTCGAGTACGGGTTCGCCCTTGCGCACGGCCAGGATG
>JAUYDP010000172.1 GCA_030691805.1 Dehalococcoidia bacterium
AAACGCGCAAATCCTGCGGGGTAATAGTCTAGCGAAGGTGCATGTGGCGGCGTAAGGCCCAGCGAAAGCTCATGAAGGCTTGGGCATTTCACAGAGGGAGGATGTGCCTCGCGTAGCGGCGGACGGCCCGAGACTGTTGAACAACACCCGGTCTTGAACGGAGTGAAGGGACGATGCCGACTACGGACGTAATTCAACAGTTTCACGTCGGCGGCACTCCGGAATCCCTACGCTACCTCATCAACCAGTATAGTAGAATAAGGGGAAGCCTCTCCAGGTCCTCCCAGTTCTCCTTGATGATTGATTCATCGCCTTTGATCTCGCCGAACTCCGGCCTGACGGACTCCCAGGTGGTGATGACGTCCCTCCCTATGGGCACAGATGTTACAGCGGGCTGGCCGGCTGCCCGAGAAGCCTTGCTGGAATATCTGGAGACCCCTCCGCCCAGGCGCCCATACTCCTTTACCGTGTCCAGCCAGGCGGTGATGTTCTCGGCCTTGGCAGTAGAGGGAAGGGTGGTGCTACAGGTCATAATAAAGCCCGGCTCATCCTCGAAGAGCTTGAGAACGGATATGGTGTGCTCCCGTACCTCTTGGGGGGTCCCCCTGGTCAGGAGGACCGGTGGCATTCCGCCCGCAATACACAACCTGCCACCCAGGGACTTCTTGGCCTTGGCCAGGTCGGTGGACTCAAAATGGGCCACCACCTTCCCCTTTGGCAGGTCCTGAAGACATTCCAGGTGCTGCTCCTGGTTGCTTTCGAAAAGCGACCACATCTTAAAGCCGCGCCCCACCACAATATCCACCATCTTCTTATATGTCGGCCAGTAGACCTTTTGATAGTCCCTCGGTGAGACGAACGGGCTGACATGCTGAGGGTTGAATATCAGCGGGAAGTCCCCCGGGGTAGCCGCCGCCAGGCAAGCAGTGGTAATAAACGGGACCAGGGACTCGCAGGCCGCCGCAAGCTGCTGGGGCCTTTGCTTTATGTCAAGAAGGCCCTGCTGGAAGCCCCTGATCTTATCGGCGATCCAGTCCATGGGCACGTATAGCGATTGCCCCTGAAATAATGGTGGTATACCGTACTCGTTGTTCCAAAGGGTCACGTAATTACGGGCCTTGGACATGTACTGCCCGAAGAAGAGCGCCGCCTTGGTCCAGGCGGTTACGCTGGTATAAGGACTATCCGAACCTATCCTGGTACAGAGCCGGGGGATGAGCTTCTCCGCATGGAATTTAACGGGGTTCTCGGTGAACTCCGGGTATTCCTCAGCCTCCATGATGGTGAAGTCCGGGTGCTGGAACTCGGCCTGCGGTGACAGGTCCCGTCCGGGCACGTTGTAGCGCCGGGAGCCGGTGGCGTCCAGCAGGGCGCCCACCGATTGCATCAGCGGGTTGAAGGCGTCCCAGAGGTCCCACTGGGCGAAGGCCTTCTTGTAGCACTCGGCGGCCACGTCCATATTATAATAGGCCTGCTGCATGTTGTACTTCTGGGAGTATCGCACCGGCCAAAAGTCGGCCATCGAGGCCACGGGGACCCGGTCATGGGACTCCAGGGCCACGGCCGCGTTAAGCCGTGCGATCTTCTCTTCTACGATGCGCTGGTTGTCGCTCATCTGCCCGCCTCCCCGATCAGCTCTTTACACCTGACAACTGCCTGGGGGGCGCTATCCCCGTAGGAATCGGCGCCGATGGTGACCGCTAGCTTAGGTGAGAGGGGAATTCCGCCCACGATTACCTTGACCCCATCCCGCAGGCCCGACCGGGATATTTCTGAGATAATATCCTCCATCGAATCAACAGTGGTGGTGAGCAGGCAGCTTAGGGCCACGATATCGGGTTTATGCTCCCTGATACAGTCGCAGACCGCCCTTGCCGACACATCCACGCCCAGGTCAACCACCTCGAACCCCGCTGCGTCGAGCATGGAAGCCACCAGGTTCTTCCCGATATCGTGGATATCGTCCTTTACCGTAGCGATGGCGACCTTCCCCGTCTTCACCTCCCCCTTGGCGGCCTTCCGCAACTCCGGCCCCAGGACCTCCATCACGTCCTTGAAGATGCTGGCCGCGAAGACCAGGTCGGCAATGAAATACTCCCCAGATTCATATATCTTGCCTATCTCTTCCAGGGCCTTCCGGCAATCCGCCAGGACCGCTTCGGGATCGTCACCCCGGCCTATCCTGGCCTTGACTAGCGCCAGGGACCCCTCCTCATCCAGCTCCGAGATGCATGTTACCAGTGAGACATCGGTGGCCATGTATACCCTCCCTAAAGAAACCCTGCAAGTACAGTTCTTGCAACTAAGCACTAGGACAGTTTTGAGAAGTCCTTTGCGTGACGTTAGACCCCCTTGTTTGGCCTCTATGCCTTGACAAATGATATAATGTAGCCATAAATATCGCAACAGGACGAGCTGTTAATCTATGGCTGATCCGATAGGCTTTATTACTAAGGTGCTGCCTCCCAAAAGGCGTGAAGATATCCTGAGAAGGCAGCGTCTTATTGACTACCTCCACCAACACGTGGAAAATCGCGTCGTCACAGTCACTGCCCCAGCCGGCTTCGGCAAGACTACGCTGCTCGTAGACTACGCGAGCGATGTGGAAATGCCCGTTTGCTGGCTTTCCTTGGACGAGGGAGATCGCGATCCGCGACGTCTCTTGACCTATTTTGTCGCTGCCCTCCGGGAGCGCTTCCCTGAATTTGGCCCTCGAACCGCGAGACATCTGGAAGCTATCCCTCGGTTTGAAGGGTGCGAAGAGGAGTTAGTCGGCACACTGGTGACCGAAATGCACCAGGGTATCCCCGACTACTTTGTCCTTGTCCTGGATGACTACCACGAGGTAATGCCGAGCCAGCCCGTCAACTCTATCTTCGATCTTCTCCTGCGTCGCCTCCCAGACGGCTGTCAACTGGTATTCCTATCTCGCCTACCTATAACTTTGCCCGTTCTTTCCCGGCTAGCGGTCAGTAGGGACGTCGCTACCTTGACCGCCAAGGACCTGCGCCTGAGCCCAGAGGAGAGCTGGGAACTTCTTTCTCGCTATCGAGGCATCCTGGGGAATGATGAGGCAAAAGACATCATAGACCAGGCGAGGGGCTGGATTCCTGGCTTGCTCCTGGCCGCATCTTCCTCCAGGGCAACAGAAGGGGCGATTCCAGAGGCAGAAGGAAACACCGAAAACCTCTTCCCTTACCTCGCTCGGGAGATACTGGAAAAAGAGCGATCAGAGATTCAGGAGTTTCTCCTAGGCACCAGCGTTCTCACTGAGCTACAACCTGAAATATGCGATGCTTTGCTTGGCATTGACCATTCCAGCCATTTGCTGGAAGAGCTTGGGACACGACACTTTTTCCTCACGCAGGTAGAGAACCAGAGATGTTACCAGTATCACCCTCTCTTGAAACAGTTTCTCCTGAATAGGCTGGACTCCGAACGGCCGGAGGAGGCCATCGCACTCACCTCGGCGGCTGCTCGGATTCTAAGAAAGCACCGCCAATTTGAGGAGGCATGGCGTCTCTTCGTGAAAGCTCGCAACTATGAAGAGGCGGCGGCTACGGCAGAGGAAGCGGCGCAGTTATTCTTCGAAGGAGGACGTTGGTCAACGCTTGCCGACATGATTGACCGGCTTCCCGCTCCAGTCTGGTGGGAACGTCCCCAAACCCTCCTATGGCGGGCCTGGATCGGAATCCAGTTGGGAGACACCGAAGGGCCCCTGAAGTGGGCGAACAGGGCGGTAGATATCTGTCGGCAGGACTTGAACTGGGGTGGTGTCACCCGGGCACTCATTGCCAGGAGCGCTGCCTTGAGAATCAAGAGTTTGATAGACGAAGCCGTGGCCTCCATCGAAGAAGCGCTACGGCTCATCCAAGAGTATGATGGGGACCAGGGGGACCTGGCCAGTGCCCGTAAGCATCTGGGCATAACCTTGGGCCAAAAGGGCGAGTTCGCCAAGGCCGTGGGGCAACTGGAGGCTGCCCTCAAATATTATGAGCTGAGCGAAGATGTCTATAACATCTCTGTGATGAACCATTTGCTAGGGGTCGCTTATCAACGTCTGGGACAGCTTAGCCGCGCAGCCGCCCACTACGAGCGGGCACAAGAGTGTTGTTCCAGGCTGGGCAACAAGGGCGACCTTGCGGAAGTTCTGAACAACCTGGCGTACCTGTATTACTGGTTGGGCGAGCACGACCTGGCGCGTGAAACCGTATCGCGCAGTCTATCTTTGGCAGAGGAGGCTGGAAGCCTCAAGGTGCAAGCCATAGCCTCTATGACCTTAGGAGATCTGGAGCGGGACAGTGGCCGCAATGAGCAGGCGCTTGGTCTTTATCATAAGGCGCTGGAACTGGCCCGCAAACTCCTGGACCCATACCTCGTGGCACAGGCTACGGAAAGCTTGGGGTATGCCTATTTGCTTGGCGGCCAAACAGACAAGGCCGAGGTCCTGATGGATCAGGCCCTGGCCCAGGCCAGGAGTCGGCAAAGCCCTTACGAAGAAGCCCTTTTCCGGTTAAGTCGAGGCATGCTCTTGGAGCAAAGGGGCGACTTCGCTCAGGCAGAGCAAGAACTGGCCGCAGCTATAGCTGGCCTCGAATCCTCCGGAGACAGACCGC
>JAUYDP010000192.1 GCA_030691805.1 Dehalococcoidia bacterium
TTCCACTGGTGGCTTCCCCCCTTTGGGCATTTGTAAGAACTGGGCATTTTGTCCCTCCGGTCCGGTTTACACCATTTTAGGCGATGCAAACACTCACCACAACATTCCATAAACCGTAGTGGCGGACGTCCCTGTCCGCCAAGGCCCAAACCCCACCAAACCGTATCGGCGGACGTCTCGAGCTTGTTGAAAAACTCGAGAAATGGAGGGCCTTCCAGGGGCACCGTGGCGGGACAGGCGTTGCCCCTGTAGTGGCGAGGCATGCCTCGCTGGTACAAGACGGGGACATGCGCGGTGCTACCACACGCGGGCGCGCAGGGACCCACTGAGGCTGCTCCATCCCAGACCATGCCAGCGCCACCGCTACCACACGCGGGCGCGCAGGGACCCACTGACTGGCGAGGCATGCCTCGCCACTACAATCGCTAGGGGGTCTTCCCCCCAAACGGCTTTTTCAACAACTTCTCCCTGTCCGCCAAGGGGTGGTTGGGGGGAACCGAACTATTTCGCGGCCGGCTCCGGTGGGCTGGCCCAATTCAACTACAACGGTTGAACCGTCCGCCTTCCAAGGCTATAATGGGCAAGATATAGAGAGGGGTTTAAAATGCATCTGCTCAGTATGACCGACCTTACCGCCGGCGAAATACGGGAGCTAATCCGTCATGCGGTAGCCATGAAGGGGCAGGGGTGTCTCTCCCTACTAGCTGGCCGGTCTCTTGGACTCGTCTTCGAGAGGCCAAGCCTCCGGACCCGGGTGAGCTTCGAGGTGGCCATGAATCAACTGGGAGGCCATTCCCTCTACCTCTCACCGGAAGAGATAGGACTTGGGCACCGGGAGGCAGTGGGAGACGTAGGAGCGGTGCTGAGCCGCTATGTCCATGGGATGGTGGCCAGGGTCCGCTCCCAGCCCAGCCTCCATCTTCTGGCCCAGCACTCCAGCGTTCCGGTGATAAACGGCCTTTCCGATGAGGAACACCCCTGCCAGGCCCTCTCCGACTTGCTCACCATCTACGAGAAAAAGGGGAGCACGGATGGCCTGGTCCTGACCTACGTTGGCGATGGAAACAATGTGGCCCATAGCCTTCTTCTCGCCGGCTGCTTGATGGGCATGGAGGTCCGCCTGGCCAGCCCGCGGGAGTACGAGGTCTTTCCCACTGTCGTCGCCAAGGCCAGAGAGCTGGCCTCGCATAACGGGGGAAAGGTCATGCTAACCGAGGACCCCCAGGAGGCCGCTGAAAACGCGGATGTCCTCTACACCGACGTCTGGTACAGCATGGGCCATGAGGAAGAGAGGGACGTAAGGCGCAAAGTCTTCGCACCCTACCAGGTAAACGCGGCGCTGATGGCCCGGGCCAGAGCTAACGCTATCTTCATGCACAACCTCCCTGCCCACCGTGGCGAGGAGGTAACCGACGAGGTAATTGACGGGCCTGGGTCGGTGGTGCTGGACCAGGCGGAAAACCGTCTACATATGCAGAAGGCCATCCTGGCTAAGCTCCTCAGATAGGAGGAGAATAATGCCCGACCTTGGGCAGACCTTCCTGCCAATCCTCTCACGATTTGACCTCCGGAGCCTGGTGGACATCCTCCTGGTGGCCTTTATCTTTTATCTGCTGTTCCTGTTGCTGAAGGACACCGTGGCCATGACCCTACTGCGGGGCATCGCTATCCTGGTGGCCTTCACCGTCATCCTGGGCAATGTGCTTCAACTCACTGTGCTAAACTGGCTGGTAAGGGCTTCTTTCACCGCCCTGCTAGTTGCCATTCCCATCATCTTCCAGCCGGAGTTACGGCGGGCGCTGGAGAGGGTCGGCCGCACCGGCCTGCGGGAGGCGATGGGAGTCGCCCCGGCGGAGGGCCTGCTGGAGGTACTGGCCCGCTCCTGTCGCCGCCTGGCCGACCGCCGCTACGGCGCTTTGATCGTCCTGGAACGGGAGACGGGCCTTCAGGAGTACATAGACACTGGCATCCGGGTGGATGGCGCTACCTCCGCGGAGTTGCTTATGACTATCTTCTTCCCCAACTCCCCGCTCCACGATGGCGCGGCCATTCTTCGAAATGGGCGCATCGAAGCCGCCAGTTGCGTGCTGCCACTCTCCGAAGAGATACCCAGGCACGCCGGGGTGGGCACTCGCCACAGAGCGGCCGTAGGGGTGACGGAGAAGAGCGATGCCATTACACTGGTCGTCTCCGAGGAGTCCGGTGGGATCTCCCTGGCCTATAACGGGCGTATTATTCGCAATCTGGATGAATCCAGGCTCATCCGCCTGCTTGCCCGGCTTTACGGGACTAAGGGGAGACGCCCCCTCGGGGTCCTACGAAGCTTCGTGAAAGGATAGGTCGGTGCTGTCCATACTGAGAGAGCTACTGGTAGAGACACTCTGGATCTCTCGCTTCCTCTTCAAAGGGATGATGGACTCCATTCGCAGCAACAGCGGATGGGCGGTGCTGGCAATTCTTCTTTCGGCCACCCTCTGGGTTATAGTCACGGGCGAACAGAACCCTCCCAAAGTAGATGTGTTTTCCAGCCCGATCCCAGTTGAGGCCGTCAATGTTCCCCCAGACCTGGGCGTCCTGGGCGAGGTGCAGTTTGTGCGCGTGCGCATCAGCGCCATGCCGGAGTTGTGGGCGCGTCTCTCCGCCGGCTCTTTCCGGGCCACAACCGACCTGAGCAGCGTGCGGCCCGGGACCCAGGAGGTCGGAGTAAGGGTCACGTCCAACGAGTCCCAGGTGCGTATCTTGGAAGTGGTGCCCCCTAAGATACCCACCACCGTCGAGGCGATGGACTTTCGCCAGGTGCAGGTAAAGGTCAATCTAGTAGGAGCCGTACCCCTCGGAGTGTCTATCGGCGTTCCCAAGCCTGCCGTCTCCTCGGTTATCGCCCGCGGGCCAGCCCCGCTGGTGGGCCGAGTGGAGTCGGCGGCGGTAGACATCCCCTTGGAAGGGCTGCGGGTCTCCATCAATAACCAGAGCTTCAATCTCATCCCCCGTAACTCTTCCGGCAACCGCATCGAGGGAGTCAACCTGGAACCCTCTGCGGTGGTAGTAACCTTGCCTGTGGAACAGCATATCACCTACCGTTCCGTTTCTCTTCTGGCCACGTTGCAGGGCCAGGCGCCGGATGGCTACTGGGTAAGCGGCCTGCGGGTTGACCCCACAACCGTTACGGTGGCCGGCCCCCGAGAGGCCCTGGAGCCGTTAACCTACCTGGGAACCCAGCCCATAGACGTAAGCAGATTGGACAGCGATACGGCCAGGGCCGTCAACGTAGCCATCCCCCCCGGGCTCTCCCTCATCGAGCCCAAAAGCGCCTCCGTCTTAGTCCTTATCTTCGTCTCCCCCGTTCAAGGCAGCCAAACCGTGTCCGTCGCGCCGGCCCTGAACGGGCTTTCTCCCGACCTCAAGGCGACGGTGGGGAGCGTTCCCATTACGGTCTCCGGTCCGGCGGCCCGGCTCCGGCAGCTCAAGACTACCGATATAAGCGTTAGCCTAGACCTCCAGGGGCTGGGGCCTGGCGCGCACCAGTTAAAGCCCAATGTGAACGTGCCCAGCGGACTGGAGATAATACAGCCCGTTAGCTCCGTGACAGTGACCCTGTCAAGGGGATAGGAGTGGCCAAGCCAATCGTAGCCATCGTCGGCCGCCCCAACGTAGGTAAGTCCACCCTGTTCAACCGCTTGGCCGGGCAGCGCCTGGCCATTGTGGAAGACGTGCCCGGCACCACCCGGGACCGCCTCTACACGGACGTGGAGTGGAGAGACCGCTCCCTCACTGTCGTGGACACGGGAGGTCTCTGGCCCCGGGCCGAGAAGGACCTGGAGGCCCAGGTCCGGCTCCAGGTGGAGGAGGCTATCCAGGAGGCCGACGTCATCGTCTTTCTGGTTGACGTGACTTCGGGACTGCTGCCCGACGACTATTATATCGCCGAGCAGCTCCGGCGCTCCGAGAAGCCGGTCTTGCTGGTAGTTACCAAGGTGGATAACCCACGCCGCCGGGGCGACGTCCCTCTCTTTTATGAGTTGGGAATAGGAGACCCCATTGCCATCAGCGCCTATCACGGCACCGGTATACGAGAGTTGCTGGACAGCGTGCTGGAAGGGCTGCCGGATATGCCGGAGGCCGAAGAGATGCCAGAAACGCCCAAGGTGGCAATCGTGGGAAGGCCCAACACCGGCAAGTCTTCGCTGCTCAACGCCTTCCTGGGCCAGGAACGGGCCATAGTGAATGAAAAGCCGGGCACCACCCGGGACAGCATTGACACTATCCTCACCTGGGACGGCCAGAGCCTATTGCTGATAGATACGGCCGGCATCCGCCGGAGGGGCCGTATTGAAGCGGGAGTTGAGTACTACAGCAGTCTGCGCGCTTTCCGCGCCATCGAACGGGCGGACGTGGCCCTCCTGGTCCTGGACGCCTCAGAAGGCGCCACCGCCCAGGATACCCATATCGCCGGCTACATCCGCGATTCCTTCAAGGGGGCAGTCCTGGTGGTGAACAAATGGGACCTGGTCGCTACGGAACACTGGAAAGAACCGCAGAACGAATGGGAAGAAGCCATACGCCAGAGGTTCCGGTTTATGGACTATGCGCCCATCCTCTTCATCTCGGCCAAAACCCGCCGGGGGATCAAAGAAATCCTGCCGGTCACCCTCCAGGTTCACCAGGAGAGGCAAAAGCGAATACCAACGGGGATGCTGAACCAGATGCTCGAGAAGACGCTGGCCGCCCATCCTCCCCCCAGCAGGAGAGGCCGCCAATTGAAAATACACTATGTGACCCAGGCGGAGACCCGGCCTCCGACCTTCGTGTTCTTCGTAAACGACCGGGACCTGGTGCATTTCTCCTACGAGCGCCACCTGGAGAACCGGCTGCGTGATGCCTTCGGATTCATGGGGACACCCATCAGGCTGGTGTTCAAGGCTCGAGAGAGGAAGGATAGAGAAAGGTCTTGAGCTACGTGTATTTATTGGCCGTATGCCTGGCCTCCTACCTTTACGGTTCGATACCCTTCGGCCTGGCCCTGGGCAAGGCCCGTGGAGTAGACGTGCGCCAGCACGGCAGCGGGCGCACGGGCGCAGCCAACACCCTGCGCACCCTCGGCCTTGGCGCTTCCGCGGTGGCCTTCGCGGGTGACTTCTCCAAGGGAGTCGTGGCGGTGGTCCTGGCACGGGTCTTCACCGGCAGCCCGGCGGCGGAGGCAATAGCCGCCATGTTTGCGGTTGCCGGACACAACTGGTCGGCCTTCATCGGGTTTCGAGGAGGACGCGGAGTGGCGGCTTCCGTCGGGGCAGTGGCGCTCATGTTCCCTCCCGCCGTTGGGGTTGGGGTAGTGGTCTTCGCCTGCGTGCTGGCCGCCAGCCGCTACGTTTCTCTGGCGTCTATTATCGCCTCGGCCTCGGTTCCCGTGGCCCTGGCGCCAATGGTGTTAATGGGAATCGCCCCGGCGGAGTACCTGGCTTTCAGTATCGTAGCCGCTGTTCTGATAATACTCCAGCATAAGGACAATCTGGAGCGCCTGCGGGCAGGCGCTGAGCGTCGCCTGGGTGAGAAAGCGGAGAGGAAAGCCGGCCCTTGAGCAAGGCCGCCATTGTCGGCACAACCACCTGGGGCGTAACCCTGTCCATGCTCCTGGCGCAGAAAGGCGTTTCGGTAACGCTGATAGCCCGCAGCCCCGAGGAGGCTTCCCGCCTGGCAGCAGCCGGGGAGCACCCGGTCTTCCTCCCCGGGATACCCTTCCCTCCGGGCCTGGTAGTCGCTCCCATACAGTCCTTTAGCCAAGAGCCGGATCAGGCCCTTGTTCTCGCGGTTCCATCGGCCTCCATGCGCCGCAATCTTCTCGATCTCAGGGACAGGCTGGCCGCAGGGGCGCTGGTGGTGAGCGCATCCAAGGGGCTGGAGACAGGCAGCGGCCTGCGCATGTCCGAGGTAATCTCCGAGGAGCTAGGCCGGGAGCTGAGTCCCCGCATTTGCGTATTATCAGGACCGAACCTGGCCCGTGAAGTGGCGCGGGGCCTTCCAGCGGTAGCCGTAGTTGCCTCCACCGACATCGCCGCCGCCGAAGAAGTCCGTGAGCTTTTTATGGCCCCCACCTTCCGGGTATACACCAACCCCGATTTAATTGGGGTGGAGATGGGAGGATCCCTGAAAAATATCATCGCCCTGGGCGCCGGCATAAGTGACGGATTGGGCTACGGGGATAACGCCAAGGCGGCCCTGGTCACCCGGGGCCTGGCCGAGATAACCCGCCTGGGAGTGGCCCTGGGGGCCAGGCCGGCCACCTTCGCCGGCCTGGCGGGGCTGGGGGACCTGGTGACAACCTGCGCCAGCCCCCTGAGCCGAAACCACTTCGTCGGCGAACAGCTCGCCAGGGGCCGGTCGCTGGAAGAGATACTGGCCTCTATGGTCAATGTTGCCGAGGGCGTGAATACCACGCGCGCCGCCTACGATCTGGCCCAGAGGTTGGGGATAGACATGCCCATCACCGGCCAGATGTACCGGGTTCTCTTCCAGGGCAAGGAGCCCCGCCGGGCGGTCGCCGAGCTTATGCTGCGTGAGGCCAAGCCGGAGTTGGAGAGTTTTCCATTATGAAGATATCTGTCCTGATGCCGGTATACAACGAGCGGGAGACCATCCAAGAGATAATCCGGCAGGTGCAGGCCGTGGAGCTGGAGAAGGAGATCATCTGCGTTGACGATTTCTCAACCGACGGCACACGGGAGGTCCTGCAAGAGATAACAGCCGGCGCCAGTAACGTGAAACTCCTCTGCCATTCCAAAAACCTGGGGAAGGGCGCCGCCGTGAAGACCGGCCTGGAGCAGGTGAACGGCGATGTGGTCATAATCCAGGACGCCGACCTGGAATACGACCCGCAGGACTACCCGCACCTCCTCCGCCCCATCCTGTCCGGTAAGACCCAGGTCGTATACGGGTCCCGCTTCCTGGGAGAGCATAAGGCTATGTACTTTTGGCACTCCGTGGGAAACAAGCTCCTGACTCTGGCTACCAATATCCTCTACGACACCACCCTCACGGACATGGAGACCGGTTATAAAGTCTTCACACGAGACGTTGCGCGTAAGATAAGGCTAACCTCCCCCCGCTGGGGCTTCGACCCGGAGATCACGTCACGGATCCTTCGAATGGGTTATCGCATCTATGAGGTCCCCATCGCCTACGCCGGTCGGGAGTTCTATGAGGGGAAGAAAATCACCTGGAGGGACGGCTTCACGGTCCTGTTTACCCTGGTGAAATGCCGCTTCTTCGGATAAAGTAACTACATTAACCACAGAGCACACAGAGAGCACAGAGATAAAACCAAAATAATTCTCCACAGTCTCTGCGGTAAAACGATGAGTATTTTGTTCGAACCATGAGACCCTAAAGGTTTCCAAAAAACCTTTAGGGTCTTAGTGAGCACAGAAAAACATTAAAGAAATCTCTGTGACCTCTGTGGTCTCTGTGGTAAAAAATCTGTGGTCTTTGTGGTAAAATAATTGTAACTATTGAACGACTATCGTAGCGGCCTGCTGGCCAGGCTTGCCCCTCTTGCGCTGGCGGCCATGTTTTTCATCCTGGCCATCGCCTTCTACCGTAAGATAGCCCTGACCAACCTTATCTTGGTGGACTATGACCTCCTGACCTACTTTTATCCCTACAAAGAGGCCGCGGCGGCAGCGCTACGGGAGGGCAGGATTCCGCTATGGAACCCCTACCTTTTCACCGGGGCGCCCTTCCTGGCCAACCCCCAGACCGCCCTCTTCTACCCTTTGAATCTACCCGGCTACTTTCTGCCAGCCCCCCTGGCCGTCAAGTATTCCATCGTCTTTCACGTCTTCCTGGCAGGGGTATTTATGTACGCCTTCGCCCGCTTCTCCATCGGCCTGGGGTGGGTCGGAGGCCTCGCCTCTGCCCTGTCCTTCATGTTCGGAGGCTTCCTGACCCAGCAAGTCGGACACATAAACCAGCTCAACGCCGCCATATGGCTCCCCCTGGTCTTCCTGCTTTTCGACCTGTCCTGGCGGAGGAGACAACCCCTCTTCGCCCTCCTGGGAGGAGTGGCCCTGGCTGCCCAAATACTGGCAGGCCATTCTCAAGAGACGTTCCTCCTGCTGGTTGCCCTCGGTTTCTACTTCCTCTATAGGATTGGCGGCGCCATGGCGCAACACCCTCACCCTAACTCGCTACCAGAGGGAGAGGGAACCGCCCACCAGGACGGGGAGAGGATTCATTCACCCGCAAAAGACGGGTCGCCCTCGACCGGGGGAAAGGAGACCGACAAACAGTTCGATGGGGGGAAAAACCCTGTTGCTTTGAAAGAGGGTATTGACCCCCGCTTCTTCTGGGAGAGGGTTGGGGTGATGGCCATCCCCTGGTGGAGGGCGATGGTAAAGGCAACGCCCCAAATTAGCCGCAAGGTTTTTGAGTCTGCCTCCTGGCCGGCCCTGGCCCTGGCCATAATCCTGGGACTGGGGGTTGGCCTTTCCTTGGTCCAACTTCTTCCCACCCTAGAGCTTTCCCGGGAGTCTATCCGGGGGGGTGGCCTGGCCTACAACGAGGCTATTTCCTTCTCTCTGCCGCCCTGGCTGTTAGCCCGCTCGCTCCTGCCATCTTTTAAGGATAGCCCGTTCAGCGAGTATATCGCCTACACGGGGGTGCTGCCATTTCTGCTTGCCGTCTATGGGCTGGTGGGACGGGAATCACGCAGATTGGCCTTCTTCTGGGCCGGTTTAGCCGTACTGGCACTCTTCTTGGCCCTGGGAGGCTACAATCCAGCCTACGAGCTTCTCTACAAAGTAGCCCCGCCTCTTCGCCTGTTCCGGGTGCCCGCCAGATGGCTCTACATCTACGCCTTCGCCATGCCGGTGCTGGCCGGTATTGGCGCCCACCGGCTCTCTATGTCCGCCGCCGCCATAAGCCTGGGCCGCCCCCTTCGCTCCGTCTTCCTCTGGATAGCGTCGGCTCTGGCGCTGGTGTTCGCCGCAGATTGGATAGCGGGCCGGTTGAAGGAAGGCGCATCGCTTGAGGTAGCCTGGTCCTGGACCGGCCTTGTGGTCATTGGGGTAATCGCTCTTCACTTTATACCGAAGCTCCCTGGTGTCGGAACCAGAGCCTTAGCAATATTGGCAATCATTGGAGCCGAGCTCTTCGTCGCAGGCTCCTTTGTTGGGACCAGTATGGCTACCGCGCCCCAGGCTTACGAGTCGCTGCGGCCGGCCGTGGCCCAAGTGCTCAGGGACCCCGGCATCTTCCGCATCCTCAGCATATCCCGTACCGACTTCGATCCAGGGGACCTACCGGAGATAAAGTCCATCTTCAGCCGTTATCTTGGCCAGGAGGAGCTATACCAACTCCTGGTGGCTCTCAAGCTCCAGGAGACCCTTTCGCCCAACACACCAATGAAGTATGGAATCGCCACCCTCGACGGATATGATGGAGGAGTCCTCCCGTTACGGCGGTACGTGGAATTCAAGGAATTGCTGCTGAACGGCGCGCCCCTGCGTGAAGCAGCCTCGCTGAGACCCAATCAGGCCGACGCCCTACTGCGGGACCAGCTTTCTGGCATCCCCGATACTCGCGCGCTGGGCCTCTTGAACGTAAAGTACATCATCACCGACAAGGTAGGCGACCTTTGGGTAGATAATATTTACTACGACCTCTCGGCGCCGGTAAATATCTCACCGAACTCGTCTTACTCGACTTCGCTCCTCCCGGCCTTCGAGACGACGTCCCTGGGGCTGATCTTCCGGCTGGAAGGGGCACAAATGCCCGCCGGCCCGGTCCTCCAGGTAACGGTCCGGGACCGCCTGGGAAGAATTACCCAACAGGCGGTGGATTCCCAGGCCACCAGGGAGCTGCCCCAGCCGGGAAGCTATCTGGTGAGACTGGAGCTTGAGAAAGCGGGCTACCCGGTGGAGCTTTCCATACGCTATCTCGGTAGGGGCGGACCTGGTGTCCGCCCAGCGCAGGGGCAGCTTGCCCTACGCGGCCTGAGCCTTATAGACGGGCGCACGGGCGCCAGCGAATCGCTGGTCCCCGACCCAAGCCTCCTTCGGGTGCACAGCGGGGACTTGAAAGTGTACCAGAACCTTGACTGGGTGCCCCGTGCCTTTATCGCCGGTGGAGTCTGGGCAAATGATGACCAGGAATCCCTGGCATTTCTGCGCCAATCGCTGGTGAAAAACTCGCCCCTCCCCGTCCTGATTCCCCCACTGGTGTTATGCACGGATAACGCCGCCATGATTGCTGCCTGTGGCTACTACCGCTTCCAGGCAGGCAAGCTCGACGGCTTAGATTTGGA
>JAUYDP010000237.1 GCA_030691805.1 Dehalococcoidia bacterium
GTAAACTGCCGCCGGCTCCAGTCCTCTGACTACATAGTAGGCGCCTGGTGCAGTCAGGGCTAGCCCGGCGATGGTGACAAGCTCACCAGGGATGGTGCGCTCCAGGCGCCGCTGCCGGAAGTAGAAGTGGACTCCGGTAAATACTACGAAAACCGCCGCCCAAGGCAATAGGAGCCAACGGTGATAGATGAGCAGCAAAGGCAACCCAAAAACCAGGGCCGCCATCAGGTAAATTGTCAGCCATAACAAGGGCTGGCCTGTTTCCTGGTCCCCCTGCTCCCGCAGCCCCCGCACCAGCATTACCACGGGCTGGCGGGCGGTGTAGAGGGCAAGGCAAGTTCCCATGAAGAGGGGTCCTTCCAGTCCCCAACGGCCTGCAGCCGCCAGGCTGACCACCAGTGGGATAAGCAACATAGCCCAGGCGCCGTGCTCCCGGGGAACTATCGGACCTCTGGCGACCCTTCCGCTGACCGCAGGGCGTGTAACCGCTTGCACCTTTATCGAGAAGCTAGTTCCGCTTGATCTTGGCTAACCAGGCGCCGTCCTCCTGAGGCTGGCTCTCGAAGCTATACAGCCCCTTGGTCTCCGGGCGCATCTCCAGCTCGAATTCAAGACCTTGGGGATTGTGGTCGTTCACAATCCAGAGGGGCGTTTGTGGTGACATCTGTGACATCTGGTCCAGCATCGAGAAGATGATGGTGTGCCGATGGGATGGGATGAGCGCCCTCACGTCGAGGACCACTGCTTCGGTAAACCGGTGCTGATGAGCCATCTGAGTTTCCTCCTAGTGTTACTAATTGACCAGATCGCCGGAGATTGAGTGCCAACCGCTCTCTTACTCCTCTCCAGCGGCCGAAAGAAGGCAGGTACCATCGGATAGAGGAGTGATTGAAACCTTAAGGTCCATCTGCTCTCCCCATACGCGAAAGGCTTCGCTACAATAACGGCAGACATCCTGGCGGCTAAGTCCCAAGCTGGTAGCGATGGCCCAGCGGTCATCACCCCAGCCAGCCAGGCATCCTTCTGACATGAGCAGTTCAGCGTGTCCCGTGGCTGCGCGGAGGGCAGATGCCTTTACCCACGGATAAAAGTTGGCCAAGGCGGCCGCCTCTTTATGGAGGTACTCAAGGGGCGTTGGGTCGGGCTTCCCCATCCAGCCTCTGGCTCCCCGGCCCCAAACCTCCCCGGCGTATTCTTCGGGGGAGTGCCCGTGCCGCGTTGCAAAAGCCAGGCCAGCTAACTCTACCCGCAGCCGGTTGCGGGCGGTTGCCGTCCAACGCTCGCGGATGGTCGTCCTCTTCACCGCCGAAGCCCGCGTGCCACTGGTTTCTCCAGGACGACGATTTCCAGAGGACAGCTAATGGCTCCCTTGGGGCAGAGGCTTTCGCAATCGGTGCAGTAGTCGCAGTCTCCCGGCCTGACCACGACCGCTTTGCCGTTAACTATCTCAACGGCGTTGGCATGGCAAGCATCCACACATTCGCCGCACCCGTCGCATTTCGTGACATCAATGATCGGGACAACTGACACCCTTTCCACCCCCATGCCATGTGACCCTATTATAGGGTGGAAACGCAATGCGCACAGGGACAAAAGTCTCTTGGAGGGTTCAGGGTCCAGGGTTTAGGGCGAGGAACGAGGAACAGGGAGCCTCTTCTAAGACCGCACCAGCAGCCAGGAGGTCGAGAAGGGCTCTCGCCCGCTATCATGCGAAAGCCTTGCGCTCCGGCGAATGCTTTTGAAGATTGTAGAGCGTGACCAGATTGACAACCATAAGCGCAATCGCTTATGATCAGCTTAATGGAGATTAGATTCACCCGCCATGGAAAGAACAAGGTCAGGCTCTATAAGCTAGCTTCAGCGGACGTGGAAGAAGCCATCAATTGCGGAGAAAAAGTGAGACGGGCGGGCAAATGGGAATCCCGCCACGGGAAGCTAACGGTAATATGGGTTACGGTTGGCTCATACGCATTGGTGGTAACGGTAATCAAGCACAAGTAGAGGTGGGAGATGGTAAGAGAAGCAACGATAAAGGATGTGCCAAGTGTTCTGAGAATGGAATATGAGCCTGAGGTTGATATTCTCACGATCCATCTTCAGGACCCAGAGACCCCTTTGAGCCATAGCAGTGAGGAAGACCATAGGCTGATACTCAACTATGCGGAAGATGGAAGTCTTTCTTCGATAGAGATTATGGACGCTAGTAGGCGTTACCCTGCCGGGCAACTCGCAGCTCATAGTGTTGATGAGTTCATTGACCTGAGGACGGCTTCGAAGCTAGTGGCAATTGCTCCTGTTACCCTGAGAGCACAGGCAGAGAAGGGAAGACTCTGGGCAATACGGCTTGGTGGGCAATGGGTCACGACGCGGGAACGTCTTAAGCAATACGTTGATAGCCGGGCTAGGCTCGGGAAGTCAAAGGAGAAGTGATGGTTGAGAACCCGCACAACCTGCCTCGCCAGGGCAAACGGGGAAAGACAGGTTGCTGGTCGGGGCGAGAGGACTTGAACAGGCGTCAACAGAAGAGAGCGACATCGCTATTATTGGAGCTGTTCAGGTCAAAGGCTGCTGGTGCTTTCCTGAGCTTGAGCCTCGTTCCCACCGGCAGACCGGCGAAGCGGAACCTTGACGGTGCGGGACAAAATCGGGAAAGGCGAGGGCGAATGGACTTCTGCTGGTTGCCGTACGCTACCTTCGCCCTCGCCTGGGATCATCATTCCTGCCCTGTCAAGGTCGGTCGGATTATGCACCCATACTTCGACCGGTAGGAACGCTCAGTTGTAGGATGGAAAGGAGTCGGGGGAAGAGCATTGCAGAAAGGCGGAGGTTCGGGGATATTTGTGATCCCGGCACTGGTGCTACCTTTCGGGACTGAGCTTGCCAGAGCTCGGTAGGTGGGATTTGGGGATAGAAGCGGATGCCGGCTGCCCGGTGGCAAGGTCAATCGCAGCCTTGAGCACAGCGTCATAAATGTGAGGAATCTCGCTCTTGCTTAGGCGAGTCCCCAGAGCTGCGGCTACGCGTGGTTTAGCCTTTCCGATCTGCTTGATTACTTCTTGATGTTTGTCTTTTAAGCCTTGCTGGTCCAGGTAGTCCTCGATCTCCGCATCTAGCGTGAAGAAGCGATCTGGTGGGTACTGTTTGGTATCATCCCAACGGCGCTTATCTGTTAGGCCAACATAGGGGATGCCAAGGCTGTCTAGCATAGTCCAGAAGGGTTTGTACCCATCCTCACCGCCTGCGGATACTATAGTGACGCAGTGTGCGTCCATGTCACGTCCCAGCGTAGGTGCGATCGCCGTAAGAAACTCTTTTTGTGATTGATCCTCCACTACAATCACGGCTCGTGCAAATACGACTTCACGATTCGCAATGTCTCGAAGTACCGTTTGTATCTGCCCTTTTTGCGTGGGCGAGACCGACGAGTCTATACCGAGAACTTTGGTCCCTTCCGAGGGGAGGGCCCAAAACCTTCGCAAGCTAAGGGGGGCGGATGGGTCGATAAAGTGGGGATCGTGGGTAGCCACGATGATCTGATTGTCCTTGGACGCTTGGGCGAGAAGTGACTGGAGAAAGCGTATGGCCTGCGGGTGCAGGTGTTGCTCTGGATGTTCAACGAAGATAAGAAAATTCTGACGGCCGATGATGTTGACCAGGAGGGTGAGGATTTGATGCACGCCAGAGCTTATTTGACCGAGTTTGAGCGGGGCCCTGTCTGTCTCCGAGAATTGGACGTCGGGGATGTTTGAGCCCGGTGGTGACTCGACGGCCACGATCTTAAACCGGGGGAATAAGTGGTGAAACCTGTCTACGACCGCCTCATAGCGATCTCTTTGACGGCTGTCTGAGTGTATTTTTAGGTTTAGCAGTGCACTTGCAGTGTCTGCGCCTGTCATGGATTCCTCAGCCACAGCTGCTCTCCCTGCTGAAGAACGGACCCGGAATTCGTCTATGCGCTTGTATGTGTCGAGGAAGAATTGTCCCAAGCGCTGCGTCATATTGAATTGTAACCACAGGCTGGCACCCTGTGATGCTATGTAAGCTCTCAAGTCTTGCGGAGAGTCGTAATTGAAGATGGATTCCCAAGGTTTGTTGTCGATCGTTTGCTGGACTAATTCCTTCTTAAAAGAGACGAAATTCTCGGAAAAGAGGAAGTCCCCCCATTGGATCGTGAGAAGTGGCGGTTCATCGGACCAACTCAGGGTGACCTTCACGTCGCTACCCTGCTTCGACAACCAAGACATAACGAGCTCCGCTCTTCCAGGGAGAACACGAAATTGATCAAGCGCTGAGTGAGCATAGGGCGGCACAAGAGATGACACGATCCGCACAGCTAGTTCGTCATCTGACAGTTTGAGGTCTGCTTCTATTCTCAGTGGGACTTTGAGGCCGTAGGGATGGTCCGAAGCGTCGAATACTCCAGTACGGGTGCATTGTTGAAAGAGCTTCTGGAGTGCAAGTGCGACCATACTCTTGCCAGTGCCGTTCTCTCCGACAAAAATGGTAAGACTCGGGTCGAAGAAGATGGACACGTCTTGGATGGAACGGAATCCACTAATCGACAAGGACTTCAACTGCATGTTTAGACCTCCCGATTGCCAGTGTATCGCTGTTGTGGTAGTGGTAGGTCCGCAACCTTACGACTGCCACGAGAGAGACCGGCCGCAGACGGGCTGAGATCAGCGCTCTTGAAGCGTTTCCGAGCACCCAGCAACGCTAAAGGAACTCTATCCGCCCAATCATCTCGTCCTGTCCAAGGATCTCATAGACCAGGACGAGGCTCGCCACGATTTCGCCAATAGTTCGAGCGCCCTGCTGGCAGTAAGCGATGCCGGCGTGCCGGTGCTGCTGGTTGTGTAATCGCAGGAAATCGCTGTCATACGTTACGAGAACGCGGCCGGCAGCAAGAGCACAGTCGAGAACCTGAATGTCGGGCGCTCCCAGTAACAGGGCCTCAGACGCGGTCACTACGTCGATGCCCCGGCTTTGTAAGGCATGAGCTACGGCGTCAGGCACGTGCTCATCTAGTTGGAATCGGATCCTATCCACGCCGGTGGAGCTTTAGCTTCTCCTGCAACGGGCTGAGATTCGTCCTGCGCAATTCTTGGACGAGAGCCTGCTCCTCAGCAATTGTGCGCTCAATATCTTCCCGGTGATCCCAGTAGTAGGCGAGAGCGGCGTGCACGTCCGCGAGGGTTAT
>JAUYDP010000242.1 GCA_030691805.1 Dehalococcoidia bacterium
TGATCGGGGCCCGACTCTTCCACATCGTTGACCACTTGCCTTACTATGTGAGCCACCCACTAGAGGCATTCGCCGTGTATGAAGGCGGGCTTGCAGCCTATGGGGCCTTCATTGGTGGTATTCTGGGTGGATGTATCGCCGCGCGTCGCGCGGGGCAATCCATTTGGCGCTTGCTAGATGCAGCCGCGCCGGCCTTGCTCGTCGGCCAGGCCATCGGCCGGCTGGGTTGCCTGAGCAACGGTGATGCCTGGGGAATACCCACCGGAGGCGCCTGGGGAATTGTTTACGGGCATCCAAACGCCCTTCTGCCCTCTGGTCTGCTGGGCGTTCCTACCCACCCTTATCCCGTTTATGAGATCGCTGCGGTGCTAGTCTTGCTGGGTGGCCTCTGGCTAACAGGTAGATGGTTAGCTGCTCCGGGGTCTATCTCACTGGTAGCAGCGATTGGGTACGGTGCGGTTCGTTTCGGTTTGGGCTTCTTCCGCCAGGAAACAGTGCTGTTCTTGGGACTACAGGAAGCGCAATTAGTTGCGGTGGCCACCGCTTTCGCCGCCTTGAGCATGCTGTTCATACGCCTTCGCGCCAGCACGCAGCTCCCCATCTCCGGTCCTTCCCAAGGGCCTCCTCTTGTGTGATGCGATGAGGCGCCCTAACGGTACACCCCCAACCAGCTCCCACAATAGGCCACAAGGGGGGTGTCAGGGGGTCTCCCCCTGCATTCCATCCCACGGCCAGACGGGGGTGTCAGGGGGTTTCCCCCTGAAGCCTATCCCATAGGCTTAGGGGAATCCAACTAATGCCCTGTTGGTGCCTTGCCTCTCGCTTGCCTCTCGCTCGCCTTGACAGCCCCTTGCGGGTATTGTAGATTAGAATTACTGGGCCTACCTCCGCCTTACGACCGGAGAGGCGGTCCCTGGACTATTACTACTTCTTAAGGAGGCGTCATGGCTAAACTAACCGATGAAATGAAACAATTTGTAGCTAATCATCAGGCTTTCATTGCAACTTCTTCGGGAGAGGGTGTTCCCAACATCGGCCCTAAGCGGAGCACCAGGGTTCTGGACGACGAGAACCTTTTCTTCGCCGAGATAACCGGCAAGCGGACCTATGAGAACCTGAAGCAGAACCCCAAGATTGCTATCGCGGTAGTGGACAGGGACAACGTCAAGGGTTTCCGCTTCGTCGGCACCGCCAATGTTATGGAATCCGGTCCCCTTTACGACAAGGTCAAGGAAGGGGTCTTGAAGATGGGGTTCCCCGGCCTGAAAGCCGCGGTAAAGGTCCACGTTGACGAGATCTACAATCTTGGCATACCGGGAGCGGGCGACCGTATCGAGTGATCGCCCCTGCACTGAGAAAAGGAGAGCCACATGGCCAAACCCAATGATGTCAGCGACTCCACCTTTGAGGAGTCGGTCCTTAAGAATTCCATGCCTGCCCTGGTGGACTTCTGGGCGCCCTGGTGCGGACCCTGCCGCATGGTAGCTCCCGTGGTGGAGGAGTTGGCCGAGTCCTACGACGGGAAGATCGCCTTCTACAAGCTAAACACCGATGATAACCCCCTTATTCCCACCAAGTACGGAATACGGGGAATCCCTACCCTGATCGTCTTCAAGGCCGGGAGCGAGGTCGGGCGTATCGTAGGATTCCGGCCCAAGGACGAGCTTCAGCGGGAGCTGGATAAGTCACTGGCTCCCTAGAGTGTCATCCTCAAGCCCCGGCGCCTCCGACCACTATGACGTTGTAATCGTGGGGGGAGGACCCGGAGGCACCACTGCGGCGATATACGCCGCTCGCTCGAACCTGCGGACCCTCCTGGTAGACAAGGTGCACCTGGGTGGCCAGATGGTCTTCACCGAGAAGATAGCCAACTACCCTGGCTACCCGGAGCCAGTCAGCGGACGGGAGTTGCTGCAAGCTATGCGGTCCCAGGCGCAGCGTTATGGGGCCGAATTCCTCGTCTCGGAGGTAATAGGCCTCGACCTGGGCGGCGAGCTCAAGTCCGTCTACTGTTTCCATGGCGCCTACCAGAGCCGCACTGTGGTTATCGCCACGGGGGCCGGGGAACGTAAGTCCAAAACGCCAGGGGAGGACGAGTTCCTTGGCCGCGGTGTCAGCTACTGCGCCACCTGTGACGGTCCCTTCTTCAAGGGTGAGGAGGTGGCGGTGATAGGGGACGGCGTGGAGGCAGCAGATGAGGCCCTTTATCTGGCCCGGTTCGCCAGCCGGGTACACATCGTAACCCCCAAAGGCGGCCTGACAGGCTCCGACCATCTGATGGACCAGATCACCGGCGAGCCCCGCATACTGGTCCATGGGCACAAGAGGGTCAAGAGAGTGGTCGGGGAGTCTGTGGTCACGGGGCTGGAGTGCATGGACCGCGACGGCTCGGTGGAGGTCTTGCCGGTGGCGGGGGCCTTCTTCTACCTGCTGGGCGCCCAGCCTGTGACCAGCTTCCTCCGCGGCGCTCTAGAGTTGGACGATAAGGGCTATATCAAGGTAGACGAGACCATGATGACCTCGGCGCCCGGCGTTTTTGCCGTCGGCGACGTACGTCGTGGAGTACTCAAGCAGGTAATCACCGCCGCCTCGGACGGGGCCATCGCCGCCATGGCGGCCGAGCGCTACATCAGCGGCCGCCCCGGCATGGTTAGATCACCCCACTAATCTCCTGTCAACCGCAGCGCTCTTCGTTTCGTGAACTAACGTTTTTACCGCAGAGAGCGCGGGGAAATTGATTCAAGAATTAACCACAGAGATCACGGAGAACACAGAGACTGTTATTGATTTTATCTACGTGGCTGCTTCGTGCTCTGCGGTAGGTAACGGGCTACTTTAGAGACCTCTGAGGACGCTGAAACTTAAAGATTGTGTCCTCTTCTCTGCGAACTCTGCGTGCTCTGCGTGCTCTGCGGTAAAAAAACAGCCTAATTTGGAGAACTCGTAGACCACTGAGCACTGACCACTGAGCACTGACCACTGAGCACTGAGCACTGATTACTGATTACTGATTACTGATTACTGATTTTAGTTCTCTGTGTGCTCTGTGCTCTCTGTGGTAAGATTTTTGGCTGCCTCGAAGTTATCCCCCGGCTATACTACT
>JAUYDP010000181.1 GCA_030691805.1 Dehalococcoidia bacterium
CCACAGCGCCGCCCAGAGGGTTGACCTGGGGCTTCCCAACTTCGTGGAGATCTCCATGGCCAAACTCTTCACCAACGAGGCCGCCCTTAAGATCACCTCGGACGCCCTTCAGGTCCATGGTGGCTACGGTTACTCCAAGGAATATCCCCTGGAGCGCTACATGCGGGACGTGCGGGCGTTCCTCATCGGGGGCGGGACTACCCAGATTCAGCGGACTATCATAGGGACCAACCTGGTGGGGAGGTAGGAGGCCGTGGGTGGCCCCTCTCCCGGCCCCTCCCCAACACAGGTAGGGGAGTATTTCCCCCTTTCCTCGCAGGGAAGGGGGCTAGGGGGTTAGGTCACCACCCAAAGAAAAGGAGGACTATAAGTCATGGCCAAAAGGCCGATAGGTGAGATTACCCAGGAGATAAAGCAGTATGCTCTGGAGGTGGGGGCCGACTTGGTGGGGATAGCCAGCGTGGAGCACCTGGAGCGCGTTATCCCAACGGACTGGAAGCCGCGGCGCTGGCTCAAGGAGGGCAAAAGCGTGATTTCCATCGCCATCGCTCCCCTCCACGGGTCGCTGGCATGCACCGATGATAACCTGAAGAACTACTCCAATCAGAAGGTGCTACAATCCCTGGACACGACCGCCTTCCGCATTGCAAAGCATATCGAGCGTCTGGGCTACCCCACGATTCTGATTCCCGCTGGTCCTCCAACGGACCTGCACGAGCCGGGAAAGGGTATGTGGGGCTGGATCTCCCAGCGCCACGTTGCCGTGGAAGCCGGACTGGGGGAGATTGGCCTGAACACCTCTGCCATGACGCCCCAATATGGGCCGCGGGTCTATTTCGGGTCGGTCATCACTACCCTGGACCTGGAGCCAGACCCCAAGATGGAGAAGAAAATCTGCCTTGGGGAGACCTGTAACCTCTGTGTCGAGGCTTGCCCGACGGGCGCCCTAAGCGTAGCCCAGGGATCGGACGGGCCGGTTGGGGTCGTAGACAAGAGGAAGTGCCAGCCCAATGCCCAGTCCTGGGGGCTGATGACGGCCCTGCGCCACATCCGCGATATGGTGGTGGAGCCGGAGCAGTCCCGCCAACTCGACCTGCTCTTTTCCGAGAAGACCTGGCACATATGGCAGAGCTTTATCACTCACGTAGGCATAGACGGCATGTGCGGGGTCTGCCTGGACATCTGCCCTGTCGGCAAGCACCCCAGGCCCCATTCACTCAAGGAGAAGGCCCTGGCGGTGCATAAGGATAAGGCGGCTTTCAAAGAGCGGTACTGTAGGTAGGAAAACGTCACTCTCTTTAGAAGCCGACAAGTGGCGGATCTGCCAGGTCGCCGCCCAGGCCGTGACGCCCGAGGCTAAAGCCAGGTCGGGCTGAGGGGACCAAGCCCACTAAAGGGGCTGGGCAGGGCTTTTTTGGGGCGAAGCGAGCGGAAATAAAATGGGCGATGACATGGACAGACCGCAGTGTTCGCTGTCAGCGCCCGAGGCTAAAGCCAGGTCGGGCTGAGGGGACCAAGCCCACTACAAGGGCTAAGGCGGTGCTTAAGGTGGTTCGGCGATCTTGGCTATCTCTTTTGCCTGGGTAAGCAGCTTCAAGGCAGGGTTTACATTATGCTGGGCATGGTGTTTCCTCTGCTTCATCACGCATCGGACCGCCCTGTCCATCCGCTTGACGCCCATGCATATCGCGCCATATTTGGCCTGCCAGGTAAAAACGAAAAGTCACGATAACCGTTGGTTTACGAAATGAGAGTTGATGCCCGTAAGCTATCTGATAAGATTAGATACACTTACGAATCAGCCCCTTTAGTGGGCTTTGGTCTCTCAGCCCATGGCTTTAGCCTAGGGCGGGCTGCCCCAGACCACCCCCCAAATTGCCAGTCCAAATCCCCCATTGGGGGGCGTTGCTGTTTGTGCGTATAATACCACCTCGGAGAACGCGGCTAATTGTGCGGTATCACGCCCCCCCGGTGGGCGTTGCTAATTGTACGGTAACACCCCGGTTCGAAGCTACCTTAAGTTCAGGAGGATGGTTGTTGCGTGCCAAAGAAAAGCGCCAACTTGAGATTAAGTTTGCCCCAGTTCGTGGAAATTGGTACAATTCTTTAGCCGGATGACTGATTGATGGTTGACGACAAGACCCTCTACGAAGTAGCCCTGAACCGTGAAGAATACCGCCTGATTGTAGAAAAGCTAGGGCGGGAGCCTAGCCACGTCGAGCTGGGTATGTTCGGGGCGATGTGGAGCGAGCACTGCGGCTATAAGAGCAGCAAGCCTCTCCTGGCCCTTTTCCCTACCAAAGGCCCCCGGGTGGTGACCGGGGCAGGCGAGGAGAACGCCGGCGCCGTGGACATCGGCGATGGCCTGGCCGTAGTCTTTAAGATGGAGTCCCATAACCACCCCTCGGCCATCGAGCCTTACCAGGGGGCGGCCACGGGGGTTGGGGGGATTATCCGGGACATCTTTACCATGGGGGCACGTCCCATTGCTCTCCTGGACTCGTTGCGGTTCGGGCCCCTGGACCGGGAGCGGAACCGCTACCTCTTCTCCGGCGTGGTGGCAGGGATCGCCGGCTACGGCAACTGCATCGGGATTCCCACGGTTGGGGGGGAGGTCTACTTCGCCCCGTCCTACTCCAGCAACCCCCTGGTCAACGTCATGTGCGTGGGCATCGCCGACATAGAATCCCTGGTCAAGGCCCAGGCCACCGGGACGGGGAATACCCTGATGCTCATCGGGGCGGATACTGGGCGGGACGGCATTCATGGAGCTACCTTCGCCAGCGTGGAGCTGGACGAGCGCTCCGAGGAGCGACGGCCTGCGGTGCAGGTGGGCAATCCCTTCTTAGAGAAGCTGCTAATGGAGGCCTGCCTGGAGCTGGTGAAGACGGACTACATTGTGGGGATGCAGGACCTGGGGGCGGCTGGACTGACCTGCTCCTCCGTGGAGTGCGCCGCCAAGGGTAATACAGGCGTGGTGGTGGACGTGGCCCGGGTGTCCCGACGGGAGATGGGCATGAACCCCTACGAGGTCATGCTCTCCGAGTCCCAGGAGCGTATGATGGTCATCGTCAAAAAGGGCTTCGAAGACCGTGTTAAGTCCGTGCTGGACCGCTATGACCTTCACTCTGATATAGTGGGAGAGGTGACCGATGACGGCCTGGTGGTGATCAAAGATGGGGACGAGGTGGTCGCCCGTGCGCCTGCGCCTCTAATCTCCGACAACCCAGTCTATCAGCGGGAGAGCCGGAGGCCCGGGTACCTGGACGGGTTACAAGGGATGGACCTGGAACGCCTGCCGGAGCCGCACGACCACGGTCGGGCGCTCCTGGACCTGCTGGCGTCCCCGAACATCGCCAGCAAGGAGTATGTCTACCGGCAGTACGACCACCAGGTGCTTACCAATACCCTGGTGGTCCCCGGCGCCGGGGACGCCGCGGTGCTACGCATTAAGGGGACTAAGAAGGCCATCGCCTTGACGACCGACGGAAACTCTCGGTACTGCTATCTGGACCCCTACGCGGGAGGCGCCATCGCCGTGGCCGAGGCGGCCCGCAACCTGGTATGCAGCGGCGCCATGCCTCTGGCCGTGACCAACTGCCTGAATTTCGGCAACCCGGAGAAGCCGGAGATCTTTTATGGCATGGAACAGAGCGTCCGGGGTATGGCCGAGGCCTGCCGGGTCCTGGGGACTCCAGTGGTCAGCGGCAACGTCAGCCTCTATAATGAGACCGAGGGCGAGCCTATCTACCCTACGCCAGTGGTGGGGATGGTGGGCCTCCTGGAGGATGCGGACCGGCGGTGTACGGCCTCTTTCAAGGAGGCTGGGGACCTGGTGGTCTTGCTCTCAGCCGGAGACGTGGACTCCGGCCTGGCAGGCAGTGAGCACCTTTGGGTAGAGCATGGCCTTATTGGAGGCAGACCCGCCATAGACCTGGATGCAGAGAAACGGGTCCAGCAATGCTGTCTGGCGGCTATCCAATCCGGCCTGATCAGGTCCGCCCACGATTCCTCTGAGGGCGGCTTGGCCGTGGCCCTGGCCGAGTGTTGCATTCTGGGCGGGACCGGTTTTGTAGGGCGCCTGCCCATAGCCAGGTCCGGACGGACGGACGGAGCCCTCTTCGGCGAAGGGCAGTCGCGCCTGGTCCTTTCTCTGGAGGCGCGAGACCTGGCGTCGCTCCAAGAGATGGCCCGGGGACACGGGGTCGCCTTCGCGGAACTGGGCGCCGTGGGTGGCGACAGGCTTGTCCTCCAGGGCGCCATTGACTTGCCCGTGGCGTCGCTGGCGGATACCTGGCGAAATGCCCTGGAGAGGGCGTTACAATGAAAGGACCCCGTTTGTTTAACAAGTTGAGGCCCAGCGCCCTTCTGGTGGTGGCGCTGGCGGCTATTCTACTAAGCCTCCCGGTTGACCCCGCCAGCGCAGCGCCGCCGCAGCCCCCTTACGACTGGTACCGATACCAGGGGGCATCCGATAGCGGACCCAAGGCCAGCATCAACTGCGAAGTGACCTCCGTGGCTATGTCTATCCAGTATGCCAGAAACAACCTTCAGGTGCCCATTGCCTCCATCCGGGAGTACATGGGCAAGGAAGACCTGACCAGCTCGGCCGACGCCATGCGGGCCCTGGACCACTGGGGCGTGCCATACAGAGATGTCAATTCCGTGCAGGATATCATAGATGCCCTGGGCCGCGGGAACATCGTAATGGTGGGCCTGATCGTGGGACGCATCTCGCTCGGCGCAGACTACCAGCGGGACGCCTCGCCCGCCGCCCTGCGTTTCGGGCGCTACTATTCCTACGATGAAGCCCATTCGGTGGTGGTCAAGGGTGTGACTGAGGACAGAGGCTGGTTCATCGTCTATGATCCCAATGTCTGGGATGGCAATGCTAGCTATTGGTACTCGGATGGAACACCCAAGGGCAAGGACCGTTATTATCCCGTGGGCGAGTTCGCCCGGGGCATGGCGGACCTGGGAGACTCCCCCAAGGGGCTGGAGATAATGTCCTCACCGTCACGAGAGTCCCAACCCCA
>JAUYDP010000270.1 GCA_030691805.1 Dehalococcoidia bacterium
AGTCAATGATCTGGGTGTCAATGAAATATCCCCTCGAAATCATTTTCATCCATCACCTCCCGTTAGTTCGGCGTGACTAGGAATGTTCTGGCCGAAAACAACTCACCAACAATTCTCTTGCCGAGGTCAGGACTGGTTTAATTCGGCCAGTTGATCAGGGCTGGCGGTATTATCGCGAATATTATGGAGGGGAAAGCTATTTGTCAAATAAGCAGACAGCGGCCCCAATATTTAAATGATATATATATTGACAAACTATCTTTCTCGTGTTAATATTAACTTCTAGGAATAAGTAACGGAACAATAAGAAGTTGCGCTATTCTAAGAAGTAGGTGACTATGGATGCCTTCCGCTTCTCACCCCGGCCCAACCGTGCCCACGAGGTCCACTGGCGGGAATGGGGCCCCGAAGCCTTGCAGGAGGCCCAGCGGATGGACCGGCCTGTCATATTGGGAATTTCGGCTGTCTGGTGCCACTGGTGCCACGTTATGGACGAGACGACCTATTCTGATCCGCGGGTTATCGAGCTATTGAACCGGGAATTCATTCCCATTCGAGTGGACCACGACCGGCGCCCGGAAGTCAATCAGCGGTACAATATGGGAGGCTGGCCGACCACCGCCTTCCTCACCCCCCAAGGGGATATCCTCACGGGAGCAACCTACCTGCCGCCGCAGTCGCTTATCTCAACTGCTGAACAGATAGTCCAGTATTACCGCACCCGCAAGGCGGAGCTTTACAGCCGCATTCTGGAGCAACGAGCTAGAGCCACCCCGCTTCCGTCTGTGGCCCCACCAGCGCCCGGGGACGTGGCGCCGAAGGTGCTCTCCTACCTGACCCGTGCTTACGACTCCGAATACGGGGGGTTTGGCCAAGAGCCGAAGTTCCCCCAGGCCGATGCCCTGGAGCTGCTCCTGGCGCAGTACCAACTGAGTGGAGAGGAGCGATGGGGGCAGATGGCGGGCCAGACCCTGAGGGCCATGGCCTCCGGGGGACTCTTCGACCATGTGGCTGGCGGGTTCTTCCGGTATTCGACCACCCGGGATTGGAGCATCCCGCATTACGAGAAAATGGCCGAGGACAATGCCGCCCTCCTTCGGGTCTTGCTCCACGGGGCATTAGCGCTGGGGGACCCCGAGCTGGCCCGTGCGGCGGGCCGGACGGTGGATTACGTCCTGGCATATCTGTACGACACCGGGACTAAAGCCTTCTATGGGAGCCAGGATGCCGACGAAGAGTATTACCGGCTTCCTCCCGTGGAACGAGCGCGGAGAGAGCCCCCGCTGGTGGACCGTACGGTGTATACGAACTGGGCGGCGGCTATGGCGGCGGCCTTGCTTGAAGCATCCCGGGTCTTGAGCCGGCCGGAGCTGGAGGAGATCTCGCTGGGGTCCCTGGGGTTCTTGTGGGACAACCTCTACAGAGAAGGCCGGGGCATGGGCCATTACCATGACGGCCAGGCCAGAGGGGAGGGGCTGCTGGTAGACCAGGTATGGATGTTAACGGCCTTGCTGGATGCCCACGAGGCCACAGGCCAAGCGCTTTTCCTGGAAAGGGCGGAAATTCTGGCGCGCCTGGTAATCAATTGCTACCAAGACCCCGCAGGGGGCTTGTATGACACTTGGCAGGACTACCAGCCCTTGGGACGCTTGCAGGAGAAGGACAAGGGAATCGCGGAGAATGCCCTGGCGGCTGAAGGCCTGGCGCGATTATTTCACCTGACAGGCGAAGAGGACTACCTGAAGGCAGCCCAGGGCGCGCTTCTCGCCTTCGGCTCGGACTACCTCCGTTTTGGGCCGTACTCCGCCGTCTATGCTCGGGCGGCCGGCTGGCTTCAAGAGGAGCCGCTGCTGGTACGGATCGTGGGCCGGCAGGAGGCGACGCAAGCCTGGCGGAAAACGGCTATGGCCGTTTACCATCCTCACCTCCTGGTTCAAAGCCTGGACCCCACTCGGGACAAACGGCGGCTCACGGAACTGGGCCTTTCTACGGGAGGGGGACCAATGGCCTATATATGCTACCGCGGGAGCTGCTCGGCCCCCATCGAAAGGCTGGAGGGCATGGCCTTGGCCATGCTAGAGGCATCTGCGCCGCCAGGTCGCGGAGCCTAGTACTTTCGGCATATTACTTTGGGTAGGCTGGGGAAGAGGAAGTATAAATTCTAAGGTATATACCATCTAAACCTTGACATTGGGTTTTGCGGGTGCTATAATACATGAAGCGGTATATGCTGGTTACGTTGATTCTAACGATCCGCGGGGAGCATTTAGTGGGACTTTCCCTGGCGGAAGGGAGTTGGTAATGATGCAGAAAATATTAGTGCCCTTGGACGGGACCGACTTTGCGGAGTCGGTCCTGGAAGACGTGGAAGACCTGGCCGCCGGAGGGCGGGCAGAGATTGTCCTCCTTCGAATAGGTGACCTGCCCAGGGAGGTAGTGATCGAGAACGGGCGGGTCTTCTACCTGGATGAGCAGACGAGTTGGGCCGAGAGCGAGATGACAGAGTACCTGAATGCCATTGAGCGCAGGCTACGGGCGAGGGGCCTACAGGTGCAAAGTGCGACGAGTTTCGGGGACCCGGTATCGGAGGTCCTCCGCTATACGGAGGAGAACGGCATCACGCTGATCGCTATGGCCACACATGCCAGGAAGGGCCTGGAGGGCTTGTGGCGCGGAAGCATCGCCCGTAGCGTATATGAGCGGGCCGCCGTGCCGGTCCTTCTAAAGAGGTGGAGCGAGAAAGAAGCCGCCCTGCGGGCGGCCTGAACAGTGGCCTTATCCGTTTATAGGTAGGGCATCCCAGGGCACTCTTTGGCTGAGGGGTGTCGAATGGTAAACTGGAACCACCTGGGATTGGGCAGGTTGCGAGGCGGGGTGTCCGAGCGACACCAGCGGTCGTTGCCGTGAGAAGGGTGCGGAGAGGTAAGATGGTGTGCCATCGAGTAGCGCCTGCCCATAGAGCAACAAGGGAAGGCCGGGAACGTTGTGAAGTTCCCGGCCTTCCTCATTTATTTATGCCCGCGTTCCCATAAGAACAGATCAACGACAAGCTTTGACATAGATGGGGCAGGGCCGGTATCATGGCTGAAGAGCAGGCCAGGCTAGCGCTTCTTAATTATCGCCGATGAAAGTATTCAGCGAGCTAATCACCAACCGCCACCAGTA
>JAUYDP010000275.1 GCA_030691805.1 Dehalococcoidia bacterium
GACCGCAGAGCCCTCAAAACCGTAAGTCTTCTCTTGCCGAGGCAGATCCAGAATGCCACACCTATTCAACTTGGCCAACGCCTTCCGGCAACTCATCTCTTGCAGTCTGCCACTTGGAGACCGCCAATTCAGCCACTGGCAAACCCGCCGCGACAGCTCGAGCCGCGAGATAGATGGTTCTGTGCGGACAGTCGCTTGAATCCGATCCAGAACGGACTGAGGAAACTGTCGACCGCCAACATCCATGCACCCTGAACACCTCCCACCCCCTGTGTAAAGTGTGTGCTAAGGTCAGCCGTTAACGGAGAGGGGGTAAGGGGGTGAGGTATTCTCGCCATTAGCCATGCTCCCAGTAATGCGGCAGATGGCCCCGCTGTGCCAAAAGGTGTTGCACGGCCAGCGTGGCGGTATAGGTGGGCAGGACGCAGAGGGTCTCGCCTTCGGGCGTGGCTTTCAGGGCCAGGTCCAGGGCCCGTTTCAAGGGGCCGACTACGGAGTCCGGTCCGACATTCAGGCCGGCATACTTGAGCCGCAGGGCCATATCCTCCGCCCGCAGGCCCGAAACGAACAGTACGGGACGCTCAGGCAGGGGAGTTTGTTGTAAGGAAGGCTCTTGTGGGAGAAGCTCTTGAGCCGCCCCTAAGCTCTGGTCAGCGGCCGCGTTAAGGTTGGCCTCTCCACCCTTGGATTCGGCCACCGCCTCCCATCTCAATCCTTCGAAATCCACGTCCCAGATCCAGGACACGTCCTGCCCATCGGCGATCCGGTCGTTGAGCACAACAAGCACGGTGGGGGGCCGCAGGCTCTGGGACAGGGTCCGCAACGCCTGGTTGAAGCCCGTCGGGTTTTTGACCAGGATAAGGCAGACCGTGCGTCCATCTATCACCAACGACTCCATTCGCCCGAAGACGGGGGAGAAACGGGCCAGTGAACCGGTCACTTCTGGCAGCGGCACGCCCAGGGCCAATGCGCTGGCGGTGGCGCCCAACGCGTTGTATATGTTATAAAGCCCGCCCAGGTTAAGGGTTACATCTGCGCAGCCCTGCGGCGTACGCACCTCGAAGCCGGTGCGGTTGAATCCCTGGAAGGAGATTTGGGCGGCCGATACCTGGGGAGTGGGCCTCGCAGCACCGCATTGGGGGCACCTGTAATGGCCGAGGTGGGCGTAGAAGGACGTTGTATACTCATAGGCTCGGCCGCATCTCTGGCAATGGATGAAGTCGGCGGTGTGCTCCGGCCCTTGCCTGCCCTCTCTCGGGTCCTCTATCCCGAAATAGAGGACCGGCCCGCGAACAGATGCGGCCAGGCTGGCCACGGCCGGGTCGTCGGCGTTCAGGACGACGGTAGTATCCTTGGGAAGGGAGGCCAGCGCCTCTTCCCATAAAGATCGAATGGTGTCTACCTCGCCGTAGCGGTCGAGCTGGTCGCGAAAGAGGTTATTGATCAAGACGGTCCGAGGCCTCATCAGAGGGATGGCCAGTGGAAGCACCGCCTCGTCCACCTCGAAGACTCCCAAACTGCCTTCTGCGGCCTTCAAAACACCTCCCGGGCCGGCGTGGCTGAGCAGGGTAGTGGCCAGGCCCCTCAGCAGGTTGGAGCCAGTGCGGTTTTGCAGGGGAGCGAACCCGCCAGCCTGGAGCGCTCCTGCGATCATCCGGCAGGTGGTGGTTTTGCCGTTGGTGCCTGTTACCAGGATAGCCCCCTGGGGCAACTGTCGCGCCAGATGCGGCAGGAGGTCCGGGTCCAGGGTTGTGGCCACCAGGCCTGGAATAGCGGTGCCCCCACCGGCGCCCAGGCGACGGGAAAGGGCGCCTGCCAGCCTGCCGGCTGCCACGGCGAGGGCACGACGGATGTTTACGGTGACCACCATCGTAGGGAAGGGGGCCAGGGGGATAGGTTCCCGGCCCAATCAGAATCCGTTGAAGTCTCTCCCTTCGTCCTCGAATTCCAGGTGACGGTACCGCTCCTGGAGTGTTCGCACCGCGGCCCAGAGGATCGCCGCCGCCACCAGGAACAAGAGCATTTTCTTAAACACGACTCTCACCTCCCAGCATCGTGGTTAGAGGTCCGGGACAGTCCCAGGGCCAGGGCTGCCACGGAGAGGATAATCAGGGTTACACCGGCGGCCCTTGTCTCAGGCGCCACAGGTGTAATGGTGATTTCGGAAGCCATGGACGGGATGTCCGTCTCTTCCGAGGGCGCCTCGACCGGGACCGCCGTTGGGGCAGGGATGGACGGAGGCGGCGGCGGCGGCTGCTGCTGCTGCTTAACTACAAATGTACCTATAATATCTACCTCGCGCTGCCCATCACTGGCCCGAAGGGAAAGTAAGTGCCGTCCTTCATCCAGTTGGCCCGTCTCTATTATAACTTGGGCTGGAAGGGCCAGCATATAAAAACTGTCGTCCACAAAGACCTGGACCTCTCGCAGCGGGGCGTTGGACTCCAGTGCGACCTCTACCGGACCTGACCATTCCTGCTGGGGATACTTCGCGGAGACCCGCAGTGGCTCGGACGCCTGGTACCGGGGATAACTGAAGTATCGCCTTATTATGGGGTTCAGGTTGACCTCGGTGTGGGCTTGCATCGTGTCCAGCAAGGCGTAAGGCGTGGCAATCCGCCCGGAGAGCGCGGTGGAGTACCTCTTCAGGGCCGTGAAAAAGGCTTCCTCTCCCATGGCCTGGTAAAGCTCCTCCAGGAAGAGGGCGCCCCGGCGGTAGACAACGGAGAAGTAGGGATTGTCACCGGCATAGTCATAGATGCTGGTGTTGACAGGCTGGTTAGGAGGAACAGGGTTGACGACGCGGGCCTGCCAGATAGAAGAGAAGGATGGCAGACCGCTGGCTCGCAAGAGATGGTAGGAGAGCCATGTGACTATGGCCTCGTCCAACCAGGGTTCGTATAACTGGTCATTCCCCACTATTCCGTAATAGAACTGGTGGGCCACTTCGTGGATTGCCAGAACGCCACCATTGCTATCCAGGCCCCCATAGCCGGAGGCCATTCCGTCGCTCATCAGGATCAGGTTCGGGTACTCCTGTCCCACCGTCGAAGTCCCGGCGGCGTTGATCTCCGCAATATGCAGGTTACGGTATGGGTAGGGGATTAGCGTCCGCTTCATCCAGGAAACAGTCTCCACGGCCGCTTTAAGGTAGGTGTTGGCGATGGCCTCGTGGCCCGGAAGATAGAAGGCAGAAATATTCACGCCATCCACTACTTGGGAGACCGAGGCGAAGCTGGGAGAGAGCACCAGGGCAAATTCCCGCACGCCTCGCGCCTCAAACTTCCAGGCCGCTTCCTCCTGGCTCACAAGGTCTCCAGTGTGGGCCACCGTTAAGGGGCGGTCGGACCGCAGGTTCACCAGGAAGTCGGCGGTCTGGGAGAAGAAGGCATCGCCGGTCTCCACGTATTGGTCCCGGGCCCATCCCCTCTCGTGTCCTTCCGCGAGGAGCCTTCCATCCCGGTATACGGCGAGCAGAGGAAGCCAGTTACCCAGGGCCAGGGCCTGCGGGCCCTTCC
>JAUYDP010000330.1 GCA_030691805.1 Dehalococcoidia bacterium
ACCGGCAAGGTAGGACGGATCAAAATAACTGCATCTGGCGCTACTGGAAGTTAGCTCTTTCGCTATTTGTGTTAATTAGTCCCCTGCAAGTTTCTCGATAGCCTTACCGAGGCGGTGAAAGATACATACCTTAAATCCTCCACCATAAATAAAATTTGTATCAACAGATATATTTATCTTGCCGGGTGGCCGTGATATAATACGCACGACCATACCTATTAGGTAGAAAGTATTCGCCAAAAAGCTATAGTTCACCTATGCCCCTTAGACCCAGCGTGCTCCGGTGAAAAAAATGGGGCAGTCTTCTTGCCTCTGGGGTTTTCCATTTAAAGATAGGAGGTAGTCATGGGAAAAAGGATGATCCTAGCTGTTGTGGCGGTGGTGGTGGTAGTTCTAGCAGCCGGCTGCGCGGGAACCGCGGGCCCTGCTTCTAAAGGCGAGCCTATCAAGATTGGCGCACTGACCCCGTTGAGCGGGCCCTTCACCGCGTGGGGAGTCAAGGTGCGCGATGGCATGAAGTTCGCCGCCCAAGAGTTGAACCAGGCGGGTGGAGTGCTGGGGCGGCAGGTGGAGATCGTAGAGCGCGACGACAAGAATAGCCCTGACGAGGGCATGACCGCCTTGAGGGGACTGGTCGAGGTTGACGGTGTAGTTGCGCTAGGAGGAATGATCTCCAGCGGAATAGGACTGGCAACCTCTGGGCTTGCCGAAGAGCTTAAAGTCCCCTACTTCCTGACTATGTCAGGTTCTCAGACCATCTTGAAGAAGAGTAGCCGGTACACCTTCCGGTCATGCCTGGTGGCTGCGCCGATGAACATGGGTCCCGTCACCGCCTTCATCAAGGAGAGGGGCTACAAACGGGTTGGCGCCATCATCGCTGACTATGAGTGGGGACAAGCCACCAGGGAAGCTATTGAGAAAGAGATTAAGACCCTTCCCGGCTTGAGCGTGCAAATCGAAGTGGCACCGGTTAACGAACAGGACTTCACCCCTTACCTGAGAAAACTGCAAGCCCTCAATCCCGAACTCCTTCTTCTATTGGGCCATCCGCCGGGGAACTTCTCCGCCGGGAAGCAGGCCCTTGAGCTGGGGATCGGACAGCTAATTATCGGGTCCTGGTCCCCTCCGGAGGTTTGGATGGAGCGGGTTGGGATCGGAATCGCCGGCAAAGTAGTAGAATATTCCTGCGCCGACCTTGCAGATTCGAATTACCAGAAACTGGCCGGACAATACTACAGCGCCAACAAGAGCTTCTTCGACCACAACTCGTTCTCGGGGTATGCTATCGTGAAAGTAGTGGCCGATGCCATAAAGAAAACGGGGTCCACGGACCGGCAGGCCATCGCCAAGGCGATTCGAGAGGGCAGCTTCGTCCAGCCCGGTTATGCCTATCCCCTCTCCTATACCGAGTGGGGTGAGTTGAAGCAGGCCACACCCATCCTCTATACCTTCGAGCAGGGCGACCCAGGACAGATCAACCCAGGCGCCAACTGGCGTCCCAAGGTCCTGTTCCGTTCTCCTGTCCTTCCACCCTACGTTCCACAGGAGTAAGGGCTAACGCCTTTACCATGGATGTCATCCTGGAAGGAATAGGGATAACCAGGAGCTTCGGCGGACTTCGCGCCCTGTCCAACGTGAACATAGTGGTGGCGCAAGGGGAGATCTTCGGGCTAATCGGCCCGAATGGCGCCGGAAAGAGCACGCTCTTAAACGTTTTGTGCGGAGTCTCTCCCCCGAACCACGGGAAGGTGCTCTTCAAGAAGCGGGATATCACCGGCCAGAAACCCCATAGCATCTGCCGGCTCGGAATATCCAGGGTCCTCCAGACTCCGCGGCCCTTTCAAAGCATGACTGTCCTGGAAAACGTGGCCGTGGGCGCGGTCTTTGGCGGCCATGGCCGGTTAAAAGGCATTTCCGCAGTAAATCAGGCGGAATCCACCCTTCGCTTTATGAACCTCCACGAAAAGAAGGACTTCCAGGTAGGGAGTCTTACTTTGCAGGAGAAGAAGCTGGTGGAGATGGCCCGCGCCCTCGCCTCTAATCCTGAGGTGCTCCTGATTGATGAGGTCATGAGCGGCCTGAATCCGACGGAGATCGAGGAGGCCATGCGGCTGGTTCGGAGGGTCCGGGACATGTTAGGGGTCACCGTGGTCTGGATCGAGCACGTAATGAGGGCCATCATGGGAGTCGCGGAGCGGGTGATGGCCCTTAATTATGGGCAGGTCATCGCCCTGGGAAGCCCTGTTCAGGTCGCGCAGGATGAGAAGGTGATCGAAGCTTACCTGGGAAAGGGTATGGGGGCCACAGGCACGGGCCGATGATCCGGGTTGAAGGTCTCGAAGTGTCTTACGGGGAGACACAGTCTCTGTGGGATGTTAACCTGGAGGTAGATCGGGGCGAGGCGGTGGCGGTGGTAGGGTCTAACGGAGCGGGAAAGACCACCCTCCTGAACGCGATAGTAGGGATGCTACGTCCTAGGAAGGGGCAGATACTATTCGACGGCCACCGGCTCATTGGGCTTTCGCCCCATCAGGTCGTAAGGTTAGGCATCGCCTACGTCCCCGCCAACCGGGAGCTTTTCCCTCAGATGACAGTGTTGGAAAACCTGGAATTGGGCGCCTACTGCAATATCCGGGAGAAAGGCCCGCTCTTGGGGTTCATATTCCGGCTCTTTCCCAGGTTGGAAGAGCGGAAGCGGCAATTCGCGGGGACTCTAAGCGGTGGGGAACAGCAGATGCTGGCTATCGCACGGGGTTTGATGTCCAGGCCGAAAGCCCTACTACTGGACGAGCCTTCGACCGGTCTCGCCCCCCTTCTCGTCCAGGAGATGTACCGGCAACTCCAACAGCTCAGGGATGAGGGGTTGACCATTCTCCTGGCCGAACAGCAGGTGCCCACGGCCCTTTCCTTTACAGAACGGGCCTACGTTTTGGAAAACGGCTGGGTGCGGCTCTCAGGGAAATCGAAAGACCTCCTGGAAGACCCTTCGGTAAAGAGGGCCTATCTGGGGGTGGCTTGATCCCTTTATTCATTGATGGAATAGTCCTGGGGCTACAATTCTCCCTGCTCGCGGTGGGGTTGACTCTTATATATGGCCTAGGTGGCGTCCTGAACCTGGCCCACGGCCAGTTCGCGGTCATCGCAGGTATTGTAACGGCGCTATTGATCGGTGCAGGTGTCACCGCCCCCCTGGCAGCCCTTCTAGGCATACTGGCGGCCGGCGCTTTCGCTTTTCTAGTAGATCGGTCGTTGATGCGCCCTGCCTACCGGTATACCGGGGAAGCCAGGCTCTTGCTCGGACTCATGTTGACCCTGGGTCTGTCCCTCATGGTCACTGGCTTTCTGAACTTCCGCTTTCCACAAACCGCTTTATCCCTTCGCCTCCCTATCCTCTCCATTAGCGTCTTCGGCATAACTATAAGGACCGCCAGTCTAATCGTGGCCTTAGTCGCGCTGGTGGCAATCCTGTCCCTCCTGGCATTCCTGAGGGGGACCTCTGTTGGGAAGGCCATCCGGGCAGTGGTCCAGAACGAAGTCGGGGCCGAGCTCTGCGGGATAGACCCCACGAAGATCCGATCTCTGATCTTCATCCTCGGTGGGATTATGGCGGGACTGGCGGGGGTCGCCCAGGGCCTCTTCTCCGCGGTAGGCACTGAGATGGGGATGGAGCTGACAATTTTGGCCCTCATCGTCGCCACCGTAGGGGGGGTGCGCAGCATCAACGGGACATTGGCTGCCGGTATTCTTCTCGGGGTGGTCAACGTCTTCGCCAGCTTTTACATCGGGGCATACTTGACGTCCATCATCCTCCTGGCCATCGCCGCCTTCACCATTCTCATCCGCCCTAGCGGGCTTTTGGGGCGCCTGGCTTGATCAAGAGAAGGTCCTGGCCTCAGTACGCCGCTATCGTCACGGTGGGTGTGGTGCTATCTTTGATCCCACCGGCGGTGGGTGGCAGCCCCTACTATATGAGACTGGCCACCGTCATGTTGGCGTTTATGGCCTACACGGTGGCGTTCAACATTATCTTCGGCCATACGCGTCAACTCTTCCTGTGCCTTGGCGCCCTATCTGGCTCTTCCGCTTACCTTTCGGTAGTGCTCACGCGGCAGTTAGGACTGCCCCCTTGGGAGAGTATCCCCCTTG
>JAUYDP010000380.1 GCA_030691805.1 Dehalococcoidia bacterium
GCGATAAGGTAACAGGTCGTCCGACTGAAGTCGGCGTTAGGTTGGCGATAGGGTAACAGGTCGTCCGACTGAAGTCGGCGTTAGGTTGGCGATAGGGTAACCGCTCGTCCGACTGAAGTCGGCGTTAGGTTGGCGATAGCGCCGACTTCAGTCGGACGATTCTCCGGGAGTATTCCCCCCCTATCCTGGTGACCTATTTGCAAGCGATCCCCCCATATGTTAGACTGAACATATACTAATTTAGCCTAACCGGCAGGGAGGTCAATCGTGCAGTCACAAGAGATAAAGGACATGGCTCGGTCTCTGGGCGCCGACTTCGTTGGAATAGCCAGCGCCGACCGTCTCCAGGATGTTCCTGGCTATAAGCCTCAGGCCCTGGTATCCGGAGCCAAGTCCGTGATAGTCGTAGGGAAAAAGCTCTTGAAGGGGTCTCTGGCAAAGGGCCGGGGCCGCCCGGTGGCCTGGGCTATTATCCACCTGAACCTCAAGCTCAACGAGATAATCTACGAGATAGCGAGTGTATTTGAAGAGGAAGGACAGAATGCTTTTCCGGTGTTCTTCCTTCCCATGACCTTCCTCCAGCCAGATGACCTGAAGAGCAAGGAGCTTATCCTGACCACTCCCAACTTCTCGTATCGCCATGCTGCGGTGGCGGCAGGGCTGGGAGAGTTTGGCAAGAACAATCTCTTCCTCCATCCCAAATGGGGGGGGCGCACCCGCCTGGCGGCTATCATTACAGATGTCGAATTGGAGCCGGATTCGCCATATGCCAAGAAGTACTGCACCTGGCCGACCTGCACCGCCTGTATTGACGAGTGCCCGTCAAAGGCCCTTCAGGCCGATGATAAGCACGAATTCACTCGATGCAATAAGTACCACAACGCCAACCTGCACCTGCTGGGATACGGGAGCTGTAGCATGTGCCAGCACGTTTGCCCGGTAGGAAGCGTCCCAGCGGCATAGCGACCCGTGACACCACTTGACATAAGCCCGTAGGGGAGATGATCATTCGTAGGGGAATCGCCTGAGTCTCCCCTACTAGACAAGGCAGGCCGCAGGTTGGGTGCCCGGTTACCTTGTTTCAATTGTTGTCCACTCCGTCACCTGCAAAGCGGGTCTGACCAATACCCTTCTGCTTGCGCCTGCGCCACGTTTCCACTATGATAATGCCCGCAGAGCCTTGGGATGAGAATCAACCTTAAACTTATGCAGCCGCTGGCAGGACTGGTGGGGTCTAAGGATCTCTGGCTGGACGTGGGCGGAGGCACCCTGGGGGACCTGATCGGGCAGCTTTGCCAGGACCATGGCGCGGCCGTGGCCGGTGAGTTGCTGGATAAGGATGGATCACTGGACCTGGCCTACGCCATCGCCGTGGACGGCGAGGTTACTCGTTCTCTCTCCACCTTCATGAGGGATGGCTCTGAAGTGCTCATCTTCGCCTCTATCGTCGGGGGCGCCAAAGTACCCTAGGAGGATAAATATGAAGCTGGTGGTAGGTATTTCCGGCGCTACCGGAGCTATCTACGGCATTCGATTGCTGGAGGTCCTGCGAAACGTGCCGGATATGGAGAGCCATCTGGTCATAAGCGACGCCGCCAGGCGGACCATCGAGCATGAAACGGACTGGACTATGCAGGAAGTCCAAGCCCTGGCGACCGAGGTATACGACAACGCCGACATCGGGGCCGCCATCGCCAGTGGGTCCTTTCGCGTGGACGGGATGGTAATTGCTCCGTGCAGCATAAAGACCATGTCTGCCCTGGCCAATTCCTACAATACCAACCTGATGACCCGCGCCGGAGACGTGACGCTGAAGGAGAGGCGTCCGCTGGTGCTGGTCGTGAGGGAGACGCCGCTACATTACGGGCACCTGAAGCAGATGCTGGACCTGGCTCAGACGGGGGCCATCCTTCTACCCCCGGTGCCGGCCTATTACCACAAGCCAAAGACCCTGGACGATATTATCAACCACACCGTCGGCAAGATACTGGACTGTTTCCGGATCGAGCATCACCTCTTCATGCGGTGGAAGGGTATGCCTGCTCCTTCAGGCGTGAAATCGGGGTAAGCGGGCTGCTCTTCTCCTTCTCCACCGCGCTTTAGCCCCTTTAGTGGGCTTTGGCTTCTCAGCCCATGGCTTTAGTCTAGGGCGGACCGTCATTCGCCGCGGCTAGGTCACTCTACAGCTCTTTAGCCCCTTTAGTGGGCTTCACTTCTCTACCCATGGCTGTAACCCGTGGCGCGCCTCCACCATATTCCACTACGCCATTTCAGCGCTCTTTAGCCCCTTGTAGTGGGCTTTGCTTTCTCAGCCCATGGCTTTAGCCCGGGGCGGGCTGTCACTCGCCAAGGCCAGAACACTCCCACTCCAACGCAAAGGCCAGGCTCCCCCCCGGCTCCAGCGTGAAAGGCGCCAAGAGCATGAAGCACGTGCCCTGAAAGGTCCTTTCCAGTCCTCCCTCTGAGTTACTAACCGCTTCCAACGGAAACTGAAACAGGGCCATATTGCGGCTGGCCCGCATGAAAAGGTGAATCCCCAAGCGATGATTGCCTATGGCCAGGCGGTCTATGTTCTGAACGTGACTGCTGGAGTCCAAACGGCCGTGCCGTGCGCCGGCTTCCCAAAAGCCCTGGGGGTCGCCACCACCTCCAAGCAGGTGCAGGCTCCACTCGCTGGCAAAAGCGCCGGATACCCTGGTCTGGGCCGTGTTAGTTAGCTCGTAGCGAACGGTGTAGCGGGGTTGGCCTTCCAGTACTTCCAGGCGCTTCTCTACCCTGAAAGGGGTCGGTTTCTGGCCGTAGGTAAGATGTCCGTCTCTTACCAGGGTCACGCACAATCCTCCCGTCAGGCCCGTCACCTGGGCCTGATAGGCGCCCATGGCGAAGTCGCCCATCTCCTCATATTTGGCGGAGCGCAGGTTTGCTGCCGTGGGGTTGGGTTTCAGGAAGTGGTCTATTAGACAGACCCTACGGTAGGTATCAAAATGGATCCTCTTGGCCAGCCCCGGCTCCTTTACCCTGAGGCCGGTATGGATCGTCTGCACGCCGTCCCCCTCGGGGACGATCTCTTCCGGAGGGGCCAGAAGCTCTTGATGGTAGGCCTCGGGCCGGCTGCTCAAGGTGCTGGTCAGGTTGAAAGGCGGCCGCCGCAAGTCCCATTCGAACAGGCTACCTCCCTGGGCGGGGGCCAGATAAAGGTTGAAGATGGTTCCCTCAATCAAGAGCTCGTCCCGGCCATCACAGTCCAGGTCGCTCATCTCCCAAGTCAGGTAGGGCCCAGTCCTCTGGAGTACGACATCAACCTGGTTCTGGGCCTCGATAAGGTGCGAATAGGTCTCGGCCCGGATGCCATTGAGGTAAATTCCGCCGAAGACGCCGTGCCAGTAGGGGCAGTTGCACTGGCCCTTCCAGAGCTCTTCGATCCCGGCCCTTCCGCGGCCGGCATCGGGAGTCCCGTAAACCTGCCGGTGCACCCGTAGCATCTTCTTATGCATGTTGTTGACTTCCGGGTATTTGACGAGGAAATTACGCCAGAAGCCGCCTCCGAGGAAGCCCAGGACTTCAGCCTGACCTTCTCCCGCCAGCCGGTGCTTCAACCGGGCCAACTGAGACGACCTTCCCGCCGGCAGCGCCCATTCCAACATTTCGTCATATGAGGCTGTGGGCAGATAAACTCTTCCTAGCGGAGGGTAAGACCGGCTGTAATCGCCAAGCGGGATTGTGTGAAGCCAGTCCTGGTTTCGCTCGAGTGCCGTGAAGAAATCCTCCACCCACCCTTTCTCCCAGCAATGGGCATAAGTGCCCGGCCAGAGGCCGAACTTCTCGCCGTCGTCTCCCAGCACCGCCAGGTTTACCCCCTCTTTTGCCACGTCCATGAGATAGTCCATTACCGCGGTGACCTCGTGCCATGGGATGGCATACCGGAGGTATTTGCTGGTGGGGAAGATCTTGAGGATGTTGCCCTGGTCCTCGGTCAGGTAATAGCCGAAGAGGCCCTTTTCCTCCAGGCCGGCCAGCCTGAAATGGGTGTCATCTACCACGGTCCACTCTACGCCCGCTTTCGCCAGGCTGGTGGGAAGGTCCGGCTCCCATACCCGCTCGGCCAGCCAGATGCCGCTGGGCTGCCGGCCAAAGCGTTCTCTAACAAAGGCCGACATCTTCTCGATCTGCCCGATCCTGTCGGCCGGCGGGATGGACGGGAGGATAGGCTCGTAATAGCCTCCACCCATAATCTCCACCTGGCCTCTGTCTGCCAGCGCTGCCAGCCGGTCAAGGAATAACGGGCGGTTCTCCATTATCCAGTCCAATAAGGGTCCGCTATAATGCAGCGAGACCCGGATGGCAGGGTGTTTTTCCAGGAGTTCGACCAGGGGGAGGTAGGAGCGGTCATAGGCCCAGGCAAAGATCGTGGGGTCGTTGCCCACCGGCTGATGGTTATGGATAGCGAGGCCCAGATACAGGCTTTTTCGGGTCATATCAGGGTAGGAGTAGCCGGTCCCTTATCTTAGTCCTCAGGTCTCGGGAGGCTACCTCCATGTAATAAAGCTCGGTCTTGACCTGGGGACTACAGTCGCTGGTCTTGATGGCCTTATAAGCATTAAAGACCGCTTCGAACTGCTGTAAAAGCCCCCGGTTTACAAGATTGATGTCCCACCACGGCTTCCGGCTGGCCCACCAGAACTGGTCGCTATGAAGCGCCCGATCCATCAGGGTGCGGGCTATGTCGGCATAGTAGTGGCTTCCTTCGTTGTCAGCCAGTTCCTTGGCCCTCTTAACCATCTTAATAGCTATGTCCGCGTGCTCCCATAGGAAACTTTGGATTTCGTTACCGGTGTCCCGCCAGAGCGGATAAGGATTGCCGGCCCGCAGGTCGTCACCGCTGGTGCTCCAGGAGGAGGGATGAGGCTGAACGGGGCTTGCCCTGGGGAAGAGGTCCAGTAACTGGGTAATGGTCACAGCCTGGATGCCGGCGATGGCCTGGTAGACCTCTGCCAGGAAGAGCTTTTCCCAGTTCTTTATATGGTGCCCGAATGTCTCTGCGTCCATTGCGGTAATGATGTAAGCGTCCTTCTTGCCGTACCCGATATCGCGTAAATGGTTGATGAAGTCCGCCTCGTCGGTCTGCTTAAAGCTAATCTCGTTGCTGAGCAGGTCGTCCCGGAAAAAGACGTTGAGGCCACCTTGACCTTCGGGGATGTAGTGGATAGTGTCCACCGGCCAGGAGGAGGGGCAGGCCACACCGCTCAGGATAATCCACCTGTAACCAGCCACTAATAACCTCGGAACGATCTCCTGACTATAGGCCATCTCCGGAGGGAAAAATCCAACAGGGTGGTAGGCCTGGCCCAGGAGCGACCTGTTGGTCTCCCAATTTTGGGTGACCTGGCGGGCCACCTCTTCTTGGGGGATCAAGGGTAGAATCGGGTGGTATTTGCCAGATCCGGTAAACTCCGCCTGGCCCCGTTCCGCCATGTCTGCCAGCCCCTTGATGATGTCGCTTTTACCGTGGTCTCGCAGAAGCTCTGTCAGTACGGCGTTGATGTTAATGGTCACTTTGGCCGTTGGGATATCGTTGAACATCCTGAGCAGTGGCCGGTAGGACTCGTCGCAAATACGATCCAGCACCCAGTGAACCTGGGTCGGTGGCTGATAAAAGTGCAATAGCGGCGCCCAATAGATCATGCTAGCGTCGTGTTCTCCTTATTCATAAGAGTATTGCACAGGGGACCTCTTTGCAATAACAAAAAGTTCACGGTGGTAAGCTCGTATGGTTGTGACTCCTTCCCTGGTCAGATACCGCACAATAATGATGTTTGACGAAATAATCCGGTGCGGGCGGCAAGAGGGCGTAGCCCCACCCCACCACCCCTGGCGGACAGGGCCGTCCGCCGCTACGCCTTGGTGGAAGCAAGCAGGGCCGTCTACCCCGTTCGTAGCGGCCGACCGCCGTGTCGGCCATATTCCGCGGACGCAGCCAGGTTGCCTATGCGTAGCGGCCGACCGCTGTGTCGGCCATGTTCCGCGGATGCAGCCAGGTTGCCTAAGCGTAGCGGCCGACCGCTGTGGCGGCAAGGCGGGGCTTGGCTATGCCTAACTTATTCTTCAAGAATCATAATTGTTCGGTATCGGGCTTTATGGCGGCGCCAGGTCTTCACTGGAGTATCTCACCCGTGGGTCCCAGAGCATCCAGCCGCTCGCGCCGGCGTCGGCCGCGGCCTTCTTCTGTGCTCGCACTTCCTCGCTGGTAAAAGGACGGCGGTCAAAGGCATAGTCCGGAAAGTCTTGCAGCCAGGGTCTTATCTCAACACCGGTCTCTGCCACGCGTTCCATGGCCCTGCCCAGGGTGTGATACACGATCTCATAAGGGTACGCGACGGCGTAGGTATAGCCAGGAATGCCGTCGGCGAAGGTGGAAGGGTAGACCATGGGAGATATGACGTCTACCAGAGGGGCCAGGTCTTCCAGTCTCTGTCCTATGCCCATATCGTCTTCTCGCCAGGCAGTGTAGCCGAATGTGTCCACCGCTACCTTGACACCTAGCGGCTTAAGCGCCATTCCAGCTTTTGCCAGGAAGCCTTGTATTGCCGCCTGGCGGGTCTCCCGGGTTGCTGGCTGCGAGAACGAGGCCCCCTCGACGTCGCCGTCGGTTGGGAACCGGATATAGTCGAACTGTATCTCATCGAAGCCTTTTTCCGCGGCTTCCCTGGCGATAGCGATATTATAGTCCCAAACCTCCTCTTGGAACGGGTCGGTCCAGGCCAGGCCCTCGTTGTCTATCCAGAGTTCTCCGGTGCGGCCATTCAGGACCGCCAGGTTCGGCTTGGCCCTGGCCAGCGGGTTGTCCTTGAAGACTACAAGGCGGGCAATAGTGTAGACGTTCCTTGACTTGAAATAGGCCATTAAATCGTCAATATCTTTCATGGGCAGGTAGTCCTGGGCGCCGATCTCTCCTGCCAGGGGAGTATGGCTGGGGAAGGCGATATACCCCCGGTCCCCCTTGACGTCTATTATGACGGCATTGAGGGTAGTGTTCTCGATAAGGTCGAAGGCGTGTTCGCGGAAAGCCTGGCTTCCGATAGCATAGAAAGATATATAGATTCCCCTGACCGGCTTAAACTGGGGGCTTGGCTTGCCACGCGGCTGGGCCGCCGCAGGAGTGGGTCTCGTGGACGGCTGGGTGCCCTGAGCCTGCATGCCCCCAAGAAACAGTCTTTGTCCGGGATAGATGAGTCTGGGGTCCGATATGGAGTTGGCGTTGGCCAGGTCTTCCACCGAGGAGCCGTAGCGTTGGGCGATGGACCAGAGGGTGTCTCCTGGTTGCACCTCATAATCACCCGGGTCCGCCTCCACGGTTGCCGGCGCCGCCAAGAGCAGCATGCCGACTAATACCAGTGCGTTCACTACGAGGAGACCTGGCCAAGAAATAAGAAAGCCAGAGGTCAAGCCCCTGGCGCAAGAACCCAAAATGGACAAGACAATCTGTTGTAGCTTCAGGTATCGCTCCGATGCTAATCTGAGCCTAAAGTTAGCATAGCGGCAATAAGGTGTCAAGAAGAGGAAGAAGAAATGCCTGGCATCCAGCTTTGGCCCAGCCTCCAAAAAGCTTTCCATCCCTTGACAACCTATGCCGTCGGGATTACCCTCGGTATTGTAACTACTCAGCCACTAAGACACCAAGGCACAAAGAAAGCTATGGAATACAAGCCTCTTTCAGAGCGTGAATTCGTGTCTTTGTGACTTTGTGGCTGAGTAGTTACTAATTATCGCACAAATAGTAAACAGTTGTTGGAGACGGAGGAGTAAAGATGCAACAGAAGCCGACAGAATCCCAAGAGAGGGTGAGCGTGCTGGCAGGTATCGTTCAGGCCGCCAACCCTGTGTTCATCATGCTAGTTATCTGTTTACCAACAGCGGCCGTCGTTTACGCTATCAACTGGGGGTCGCTCACTATCCTCAACTATGTGCACGTGCTGTTTGGAGGCTTCTGGACTGGGATAGACCTGTTTATGGGGTTTATCCTGGGCCCAGTCCTGAGAACGATGCAGCCTAAAGACCGGGCTGAGTTGTTCAAGCGCCTGGTGCCGAGAATGACCTTTTTGATGCCGGTGCTGGCTGGTGTTACTATCACCGCCGGCTTTCAACTTATAGGTCGTCTGGGCTACCCTCTGGACAATCCCCGCATAATCGCTGCCCTGGTTATCACAGGAATACTTACCCTGCAAGGTTTTGGGGTGCTCCTGCCCAACGAAATCAGCATGTTCCGCCAATTACTCTCACCGAGGCCGGACGTCAATAAGATCTCCAGGCTTGGCATGCGGAACGCTGCCTTGGGCGGCATCCAGGGGATTTTTCAGCTTGCCATTATATTTGACATGGCCATTCTGAGATTCTGATTGTAAACAATTGCTCGTTGATGTATCATTAATGTGTATTGATGATACATCAACGAGGAGCATAATAATGAGACGCACTGTGGTCATTGATGATGGACTTCTTGAGGAAGCCAGGGAGATTCTTGGCACTAAAGGGATCCGTGAGACTGTCGAGACTGGGCTTAGAGAGGCAATTCGCAGGAGGCGCCTAGAGGAGTTACGGCGGTCCTTGGGAACGATAAAGCTGAATCTTAGCGCCGAGGAGCTATCCAAGCTTCGTGATGAGTCCTAACCTGGTTCTCGTGGATACTTCGGTTTGGATTGAAGTATTGCCGCCTAGGAAAGCCGGTTCGCAACTTCAAGAGCGAGTAGCAAACCTGCTGGCTGAAGACCGCGTGGCCATTACAGGAATGGTGCTGCTCGAGTTACTTGGAGGAGCTCGCAATGATGGAGAATACGAGCGCCTCAAGAGTATGGTCTCAGCGTTGCATCATCTTCCAGTGACCGATCTAATATGGGAGAGAGCTAGCAGGTTGGGCTTTGAGTTAAGACGAAAGGGATTTACTATTCCGTTCACGGATATCCTTATCGCGGCGGTAGCTGTGGGGTTTGGTGCAGAGCTTCTCCACCGTGACCGGCACTTCGATATCGTGGCTTCCCATTTTGCTTTGCGGATTGAAAGCAACCAATAACTGGGCGCCTGCCGCAGCGCTCTTATCCTGTTGAGGTTCTTGTATTTAAAAAAGGGGATCCTCCTGCCCTTACCATGGGCCTTATGTTATAATGGCCTGTGAGAGGGCATTATTAATTGATTTTCGCACTTAGCGGTCTTCTGAGAGCAGGCGTGCTGGCGTTCCTGGCAGGGCTGCTCTTGACAGCGGTTGGTATCATTGCAGCTATCAGCGTTCACGAGGCTAGCCATGCCTGGATGGCCAACCGCCTGGGCGATGATACGGCCAAACGCCTTGGCAGGCTATCGCTAAATCCCCTCAGACATCTTGACCCGATGGGCACGATCATGTTACTGGTCGCCGGGTTTGGATGGGGGAAGCCGGTGCCTGTAGATATTTACCGCCTGGGCACTAATGGCACGGGAGGAATAGCCCTGGTCTCCCTGGCAGGCCCCCTCTCGAATGTCATCGTAGCTGGGGGGCTGGGACTTCTGGTCCGCTCCGGCATGTTACCATGGCACCCGCCTGGATACGCCATCCCCTTTGCCCAGAAAACCCTACCCTGGATTCTATCAGACGTAATTGGTTATGTTATTGCCTTCAATATCATACTGGGCGTTTTCAACCTGCTTCCTATTCCTCCCCTTGATGGATTCAAGATCGTCATTGGCATCTTGCCAAGAAGCGTAGCCTTCTCAGCCCTGCGGCTGGAGCAGTACGGGTCTATGGCGCTTATGGTTATCGTGGCTTTCGATATATTCTTCAGAACAGGCATCTTATCGAGTATCTTAGGACCGGGATTGAGCCTGGCGGCCCGAGTTCTGGTTGGGAGGCCCTTCCTGTGAGGTCTGGGCGCGTGGCTTACCGGGTCAAGCAGTTTGCCAGCGCCTTTACAGTCCTAATGCGTCCTCAGGAGCGGGACGAGGTGGAGCGCCTTCTACTGCCTGAGGAGTTGGTTTTATTCTACGGTATGAGGCGCCCGGCCCTGCGCCACGCCCTTCAGGTGTACCGCCTCCTACGGCTCCAGGGTACACCGGACCGGGACCTGCTTGCGGCGGCCCTGTTGCATGACGTGGGGAAGGGACGGGTGACCGTGGCCCACCGTGTAGCGGCAGTGCTGCTCGAAACATCCGCACCGGCTTTACTGGATAGAATAGCATCACCCATGGGACCTCGCTGGAGGCAAGGGTTCTTCTTTCATCGCCATCACGCAGAACTAGGAGCGGAGCTGGTGGAGCGGGCGGGATCAAACCCAACTGTGGTGGCCCTGGTCCGCGACCATCATAGGGAAGGCAGGGCCAGCCTCCCCGGCTTGACTGAATTGCAGAAGGCCGATGAGGACAGCTAGTTGAAGAAGATCGCCATTATTGGCTTGGGATTAATCGGGGGGTCACTGGGCCTGGCCCTGAGAGGGTCCGGGCAAGATAATCTGCATCTAGTAGGCTTTAGCCGGAGGCCAGAAGCCGCCGCCAAGGCCCGCCAGCGAGGCGCAGTGGACGAGGTGGCGCGTAGCCTGGTGGAATGTGCCGAAGGGGCGGGGCTGATTGTTCTCGCTACTCCTGTTTTGGCTATGGAGCCAATCTTGCGGGAGATTGGTACCGTCGTTCCCAAAGGCGCTATCGTAACGGATGTGGCCAGCACTAAGGTTATGGTAGTCAAGTGGGCTTCGGAGAGCCTGCCGGAGGGGGTCTCCTTCGTCGGCGGCCACCCTATGGCCGGCACGGAAAGTTCTGGTATCGAGGCCGCAGAGGGCAGCCTTTTCAAGGGCTGCGTTTACTGCCTCTGCCCTGCGGAGGGCGTAGCCCCACCAGCGGTGGAGACCGTGGTAAGCATGGTAAATCTGGTTGGAGCCAGGCCCTACTTTCTCGACCCTTCGGAGCATGATTCCTACGTGGCGGCTATAAGTCACCTACCTATGCTTATCTCCACGGCCCTGGTCTCGGCCACAACGGGGTCTCCGGCCTGGCGGGAGATGTCCCGTCTGGCCGCAACGGGATACAGGGATACCTCCCGCCTGGCTTCCAGTGACCCGGTAATGAGCCGGGACATCTACAGGACCAACCGGGAGTCCCTCGGCAAGTGGCTTGACCTATTTATAAGGGAGGCACAGGGACTGATGGAGGATATCACTTCGGGGGACCCTGAACTGGAAACAAAACTGCGCAAGGTTAAGGAGGCCCGGGACCGCTGGCAGCGGGGAGAGGTTGCTCCGTCCGAGGCTGCCGCTGAGCCACCGGGAGGTTTGGGACGCTTCTTTCTTGGGAACCTGCTCTCCAGCCCGGTTGCGAGGGGCGACAGAAGGAGATGAGACTCATCACGTCCCCGAAAAGGCTGGAAGGAGCCATTAAAGTGCCCGGTGACAAGAGCATCTCCCATCGGGCGGTCATATTGAACAGTATTGCCACAGGCAAGGCTCGCGTAAGCCACTTCCTGGCCGGAGCCGATTGCCTGTCCACGATTGCATGCATGAGAGCCATGGGCGTCACCATTCATAATGGCCACTCGCTGGTTGTAGAAGGCCGCGGACTTCACGGCCTTCTCGAGCCGGAGACCGTACTGGATGCAGAAAACAGCGGCACCACCATGCGTCTACTCATGGGGATTCTGGCCGCTCAACCCTTCTTCGCCGTTATCAGCGGCGATGGCTCACTGCGCCGCCGTCCTATGGACCGGGTGATCCAACCTCTCCGGCTCATGGGAGCAAACCTGCATGGGCGTCAGTCTGACACCCGGCCTCCCCTGGCAATTACAGGGGGAGACCTGCGAGCCATCCACTATACGCTGCCCGTGGCCAGCGCGCAACTCAAGTCGGCGCTACTGCTAGCGGGGCTTTACGCCAGCGGCCAGACGACCCTGGTCGAGGCCTCTCCTACTCGCGACCATACGGAGAGAATGCTTCGGTCTATGGGCGCTAATATCTCCACTTACGAGTCCGAGAAAGGCCAGCTCTGTATTACTCTGGAGCCTCCGATAGCCTTGAATTCTGTTGACCTTGAAGTGCCTGGCGACCTAAGCTCCGCGGCTTACTGGCTAGTGGCCGCCGCGATACATCCTAATGCCCGTTTAACGCTCGAAGGAGTTGGGGTCAATCCCACCAGGACCGGAGTCCTGGACGTATTGCGTGCCATGGGAGCCAAGCTGACCCTGGGCCGGGAGCGTCTTGAGGGTGGTGAGCCTGTCGCCGATATCACGATTGAGTCCAGTCAGCTAAAGGGGACTGACATCGAGGGCGCGCTAGTCCCCCGGTCAATAGACGACATACCGGTGCTGGCGGTAGCGGCTGCCGTAGCCTCCGGCACGACGACCATCCGGGATGCGTCCGAGCTAAGGGTAAAGGAGTCCGACCGAATCGCATCTCTGGCCAGGGAGTTGGGCAAGTTGGGGGCTAGAGTTGAAGAATTGCCCGATGGCCTGGTTATATACGGAGGCGCAACATTGAAGGGGGCGGACTGCTCAAGCTACGGCGATCACCGCCTGGCCATGGCATTGGCGGTGGCTGGTCTGGTGGCGCGGGGTACAACTACGCTAGATGACGAAGCTGTAGTAGCAGTCTCTTATCCTGGCTTCTGGCAGGACCTTGAGCGAGTTGCCGCATGATGTACTTCCTAACAGAGATTTCAGGGGGTGTCCCCCTGAATATGATAAAAGCGACGGAGGCGCACCTTCTGGACAGTGGACACGTGGTCCTGGCATCCCTCAGCCCCGATGTCCTGGCGAACCGCATCGCTGGTGGCCTGGAAGATGCTAATCCGCCAGTGCAGGGTGGCAATGAAAAGCAGTAGTCCGGCGTTTGGAGGCCGAGAGCCCTCTTTGCTCGTAATCCTGTCAGGCCCTTCAGGGGTAGGGAAAGACGCCATCTTAGCGAGGATGAAGGAACTGGGCCTACCCTTCCATTATGTCGTTACGGTAACCACCAGGCCCCAGCGATACGGAGAGATAGACGGACAGGACTACTACTTTGTTTCATTGCCGGAGTTCATGGGCTTAAAAGATGGCAGCAAGCTGCTGGAATGGGCCAAGGTTTACGGGAATTACTACGGCGTTCCAAGAGACCAGGTCCGGAAGGCCCTGGAGCAAGGGCAGGATGTGATTACCAAGCTAGACATCCAGGGCGCAAGCACGTTGAAGCGCCTGGTGCCCCAGGCCATAGGCATTTTTCTCGCCCCGCCGTCCATGGAGGAGCTACGGAAGCGTCTTAGCGAACGCAAGACTGAGAAGAGCCGGGACTTCGAGCTAAGAATGACACGGGCCCAAGAGGAGATGCAAGCCCTGCCAATATTCGAATACGTGGTGGTCAACGACGAACTGGACCGGGCGGTGGCCCATATTCAGGCCATTATCACGGCGGAGAAGTGCCGTGTGGTTCCCAGACAAGCCGAATTGTAAACATCTAACACGTTAACGCCATCTGCCCTCAGGCATCCTCCTGCCTGGAGTCCTTTAATCGGTGGTAGATATAGAAGCCGGCAAGCACAACGACGACAGCGATGATAGGGATGTCGAAGGGGCGCATGACCCGGCGCAGATCTTCCCAGTGCTCTCCCAGGAGATATCCTCCATAGGCGAGTCCCAGACTCCATGGGAATGATCCCAGGAAGCTAAGCACCGTGAACTTACCGAAGGACATGCGTGAGATACCCGCTGGGAAGCTGATAAAGGTGCGCACCACCGGCAGCAGGCGGGCGACGAAGACGGCCCAATCCCCCCACCTGGCAAACCATCGGTCTGCCAGGTCCAAGTCATGCCTGGATACCAGGACATATTTGCCGTAGCGCTCTACCAGAGGCCGCCCGCCCCAGGCCCCTACCCAGTAAGAAACAACCGAGCCTATGGTGCAGCCAAGGGCACCGTAGAAGCCCGCGAGGATGACATACCAAGCATCCAGACCTTTATCACGGATCAGTATCCAGC
>JAUYDP010000006.1 GCA_030691805.1 Dehalococcoidia bacterium
TCACCTATGTCGTGAACCGCAACATTAATTTCACCAATATCTGCACCGGCTCCTGCCGGTTCTGTGCCTTCCGGCGTGCCGCTAGCTCCAGGGACGGATATCTCTACACTTTGGAAGAGATGGTGGAGAGGGCCCGTCAAGCCGTAGAGATAGGGGCCACAGAGGTATGCATCCAGGGCGGGCTTCACCCGGATCTGGGGCTGGACTTCTACACCGGCCTCATACGGGCGCTCAAAGGCCCTTTCCCCGACCTACATCTCCATGCCTTCTCGCCTATGGAGGTGCTCTGGATGAGCCGAGGCACCGGGGCCAGCCTGACCTACGTACTCAGTGCCCTGAGGGAGAGCGGCCTGGACTCCATGCCCGGCACTGCGGCGGAGATCCTGGATGACGAAGTGCGTCGGCGCCTCTGCCCAGACAAACTTGACACCAGACAATGGATAGAGGTGGTAAAGACTGCACACCGGCTTGGCATTAGAAGTACTGCCACGATGATGTTCGGGCATATAGAGACCTGGCAGCACCGGGTTCGCCACCTGGAGATTCTGAGAAACATCCAACTGGAGACTGGAGGTTTCACCGAACTGGTCCTACTGCCATTCATGCCGGGCCATACACCTCTGGCCAAGCGCCATCGTTTACGCCCTGTATCGCTGGAGGAAGTGTTGAAGGTCACGGCATATTCCCGGCTCTTCCTCGGTAAGGACCTGCCCAATATCCAGAATAGCTGGGTCAAGATAGGGGTAGAGGGCGTCCAGCGCTCGTTACGTTGTGGCGCCAACGATTTCGGTGGTCCGCTCATGGAAGAGAGCATCTCGCGATGCGCCGGCGCTGAGCACGGGCAGTCCCTTAGCGCCCAAGCCATCGAAGAAGCCATCAGGCAAGCCGGGCGGGTACCGGTCCAGCGGGACACCCTCTACCGGCCCGTAAAACAGGAGTGTTGCATTGGACTTGGATGACCTTAGAGCGCCTTTCAAGGACGCTGATGTATGTAGCAATTGCGGGGCCTGCATGTCCTTCTGTCAGTGGGACATTTACGAGAAGGCGCATGCCGGGCAACGGGGCGACCCCTCGCTTTGCCGGTCCTGCATGGTCTGCTTCCGGATATGTCCCCGCCCGCAGACGCGCTATGCTCAGAACGAAGAGGCTATCTTCGGAGCCGCACGCAGTAGCGAGCTCCTCGGTTACTACACTGAGGCAGTGGCTGCTAAGGCGACAGAGCGCGCACCGGGGGCCCAGGACGGAGGCGCTACCACAGCCCCTCTAAAATTCTTGCTGCGGGAGGACATTGTCGAGGCAGCCCTCCTCACCAGGCGTGACAGCGCCTGGCGGCCCCAGCCTTTCCTGGCGACCACCGAGACGGAGATAGAAGAGGCTGCTGGGTCCAAATATACAACAGCCCCGGCCCTGTCTATTCTGGGAACTGCCTTGGAGCGTTTCCGCCGAATCGTGTTCGTTGGAGTTCCCTGCCAGATTGCCGCCCTTCGCAACCTCCAGCAGCGCCATGACCCTGCGTACCCCGCGGACAGAGTAGTCCTGACCATTGGACTGTTCTGCGCAGAAAGCTTCACCTATGGACGCAGTGAGAGCTACGGTATGGCCAATTTCGTGGAGAACGAGTTGGGTATGTCCCTGGCCCAAGTGACACGGTTTGATATTAAAAAGAACAACCTCATGGTCTTCATCGGAGACAGGGTCAAGGGCAGGCCGCTGGCCGAGATCAAGCACCTGGCCTGGCCTATCTGCCATGCATGCCCCGATTTCACGGCCGAGCTAGCGGACCTGTCCATTGGAGCGGTAGGCTCCGCCGCCGACCAGAGCACAATACTGGTGCGCTCTGCCCTGGGGCAGGAGATGGTGGACCGGGCTGTTGCAGCCGGCTTTCTAGAGGTAGCATCCGTCAAGAGCCTGGGTATCGTGGAGCGTATCGCCCAGACCAAGCGTAACCGGAGGGCGGAGCTCTCTCACGAGGCCACCCAATTCCTTACCAAGCGTAGTATCCGCGGTAACTACAAGAAGGGAAATCCCGTTGAGTAAGATAGATCGAACAACCTTTCACGATCTGAGGAGCTTTCTCCGATACCTGCGTGAGCAAGGCGAGCTTCACGAGATTGACCGACAGGTCGATAAGTCCTGGGAATTAGGCACCATCTGTCGTGAGAATTTTGACCGAGAAGGCCCTGCTCTTGTCTTTAATAGGATTGATGACTATAAGACTCCCCTGGTTGTCGGCGTTCTGGGTACATTGAAACGTTACGCCATGGCCTTGGGCGTTCCCCCAAAGACCGGAGCTTTCGTCGAGGCGTGGCGGAGGGCCTATGATAACCCCATCAAACCCATGAAGGTCCAGTCCGCGCCGTGTAAAGAGGTAAAGACGACCAGCATTGACCTTTTCGGGGACCCTTTCCCCATCCCTATCTGGCACCCGTTGGACGCGGGGCCCGAGTTGGGCACCTTCCATGCGGTAATCACCAAGGACCCGGAAACGGGCTGGATAAATGTAGGGACCTATCGGAACCAGATACTCGAAAAGGACAAGCTGGGTTGCCTGGTCATTCCTTATCGCCATATCGGCCTGCACTGGCATAAATGGAAAAAGCTTGGCAAGCCGATGCCGGTAGCGATTGCCCTCGGCCTTGATCCCTATCTCAGCCTGGTGGGGGTCTCCGCCGTGCCGGCCGAGGTGCATGAATACGATATCGCCGGCGGATTGGCGGGCAGACCCATAGAGGTAGTGGAAGCAGAAACCAGCGATCTGCCTGTGCCCGCCAATGCTGAGATCGTTATCGAGGGTCTGATGCCGGTGGATGAGTTCTATCCGGAGGAAGCGCCTTTCGGGGAGTTCACCGGCTATATGGGCACAAAGCGGTACAATAGCCATTTCATAGTAGTAAAGTGCGTAATACACCGGAAAGAGCCTTATTTCCAGGGGACCTACGAGGGCCGGCCCCCAAGCGAGAGCACGACAACACGTTCTATAGGACGCTCAGCCGCCATGCTCGAACACCTGAAGCGGGCCGGGGTACCCGGCATTGTGGACGTGTGTGTAACTCCGGCGGGCTGCGCCGGCTTCCACACTGTGGTTGCTATAGAGAAACGCTACCCGGGCCACGTGCGGGATATCTTCGGGCATGTTTGGGGCCAGCCAACTATGTTCAGCAAGCACGTGACCGTGGTAGACTCGGACATCGACCCCTGGAACCCCACCCAAGTGGAATGGGCCGTTTCCACACGGGTACAGGCTGACCGGGACGTAGAGATAGTCAAACGAGGCAAGTCCATTGTACTGGACCCATCCCAGGTGCCCTCCTTGCGAGGCTGGTCAGCATTGATGGGAATTGACGCAACGAAACCAGTGGATGAATACGAGAGAGACAAGACCGAGCCGTTTCCACCTACCACTGATCCGAAACCCGACTGGCTTGAGCGGGTGCGCGCACGGTGGGGGGAATACGGCTTCGCTGACCAACAGGTTCGAAGAGAGGAGCGATAATGCCTAAAGACATGCGGACCTGGATACGCCAGCTTGAGGATGCCGGAGAGCTCATACGCGTCCGAAAGCCGGTTCATCCTCAAGCGGAGATGGGAGCACTTATGTACCAGACCAGGGATAAAGCCCTCCTCTTCGAGGAGCTAAAAGGCTATCCCGGCTGGCGCTCCCTGGGGCAAGCCCCTGCCAACCCACGCCAGGCGGCCATCGCCTTCGACACTACCTTGGAGAAGGTGGTGCCCACGTTCGCCGGTAAGCTGCATCTAAGGCAAACCTGCGAAATGGTGCGATCAGGCCCTGTCAAGGATGTCATTCTCACAGGTGACCAGGTGGACATACAGAAGCTGCCTGCACATCAGGCGGGCATACGGGATGCCGGCCCGTTCATCACCGCCGGCCTCTGCGTGACAAAGGACCCGGATACGGGCATACGCAACATGAGCTTCCACAGGATGCAAGTGAAATCGAAGACGCGCACCGGCATGCTTTTAGTGCCCCGGCATACCTTTCAGAACTACCGCAAGTACGAGGCCCGCAACGAGCCCATGCCCATAGCCATCTTCATCGGACACCACCCTCTTTACTACATGGCCGCCGCTACCACCGGGCCTTACGAGATGGATGAGCTGGAATTGGCCGGAGGCCTCCTGGGTGAGCCGGTAAAGCTGGTCAAATGCGAGACCCTCGACTTGGAGGTCCCCTTCGACGCAGAGATCGTCCTGGAGGGTCATGTACTGCCGCACTACCGTGAGGAGGAAGGCCCCTTCTCAGAGTTCCAGGACTACTACATCGCCGGCACAGGAAAGAACCCGGTGATCGAGTTTCAGGCCATGACCATGCGCAAGGACGCCATCTTCAAGAACGTTCAGAACGGCTCCGAGGTAGAAGGATGCGTCTACCACAAGATTCCTATGGCCGCCGCCATATACAACAGGCTTAAGAACATCGGGGGGTTCGTGGACCTCAAGAACGTAATGACCCTCCCCGGCATCTTCGGCGTCGTCGTCCAGATGACCCCTCGGTATTATGGCGAGGCCAAGAACGTGCTTATGAGCGCCCTATCCTGCGAATACCTTCACCCCAAGGTGGCCATAGCCGTGGACGACGACGTGGACATCTTCAACAACACCGAGGTGATTTGGGCCATCAACACCAGAGTAAACCCGGCTGAGGATATTATGGTCCTACCCGGCATGCGCATCATCCCCATGGACCCGACGGGAAAGGAGTTCGGGGCGACCGGCCAGCCCACCTGGCACCGCACCGGCGGGAAGCTCATCATTGACGCCACCAAGCCTCCCACTTGCGACCCGGAGGCGCGGGACCTGTTCGAGCGCATCAAGCCCATCGGCGGCGGGATGATCATGCTCAAGGACTATCTTTGATTCCGATTAATAGCTGTTGAGTTCTTTTGGGTACAAATTAAATAGGCTGCTCGGTCCTTAACGGTGTGGTAAACCTGAAAATGCTGCCCTTGCCCGGTTCGCTTTCCACGCCTATTCGCCCGCCATGCGCTTCGACTATCTGCTTGGACAAGGTCAATCCCAACCCCAAGACCGGGGTTAGGTGTCGGTCCTCCTCCACGCGATGGTATGCTTGGAACAACTGCGCTTGTTCCTCTTTTGATATACCCTTTCCGTGGTCCTCTACTTCGACCGCAAGAGATCCTTCCTTAACGAAAGCCCTGAGTATTATCCCGCTATTCTCTGGG
>JAUYDP010000125.1 GCA_030691805.1 Dehalococcoidia bacterium
CGGGGATGCGGACCTGTGGGTCTGGGACCCGCGTGGGAACTCGGTGCTGGTGAGGAACGCCAGTGGCACGGCAGTGGACGATGGAAGCTTCACAGCAGCCATGGCTGGGGTTTACCAGATCGAGGTGTTCGCCTACTCCGATACGACCTACCGCCTGACCATCAGTGGCGGGCAGACGGCTGAGCTGGGGGTGGCCTTGGCGGAGGGGCCGGCCGTCCGGTTGAACGCCGAGAAGACCGCCCGGACCGCGCCGGTGGTGGCTGCGGACAACGAGCCGGAGGGGCAGTCGGCGGTGCCGGTTGCGCCGGTTGGGGAGGTTACGTCGAGCGGGTTGAGCATCTACCTGCCGATGCTGGCCAGGCAGAGCAGCGGGGGATGGTAGGTCTAAGCGAGTTGGGCGCGTTCCATGAAACATCCCGAATTTGATAATGGCAACTGATTCCCAACGGATAACGGATAAGGAGCGGATAACGGATGGGATTCGCCTATCCGTTGGGGGGCCAGCCGGCAAGTGGGGCCGGGCACCATCGCAATGGGACGCTCCCTTCAGGTATACGGTCATCCGTTTGGAATGGGTCACACCCTGGAACAAGCGACCCAGAATGTGAAATCTAGGGTGTTTCATCCAGTCCAGTCGCTGCCAGCCTCATCAGCGTATCGCTTGACCAGGGCGCTGGCGTCCAGGTAATAGTCGGTTACAGCTTAGCTCCTCGCTGCCTGAGGACGATCTCGCTGAGGGGCGGGCCGCCAGCTTTGGCCAGACTTGCTCGGACCTCATCGCGGGTGACGCCCGGAATGATCTTGCGTCTCAGTGTTTCGCCCAAGGGTCGGACTCGCCCTGAAGCCTGCAGAACCCCACGCGCTGTTCCTTGTCGGGCCTCTTCACGGGCCTGCAGGGACATTTCCAGCAGCTCCCGGGTAAGCGCTTCCGGCGCCTTGCCAACCTTGCGGGCCTCCTCCTGGAGTCTTCTGTAGGTTTCCTGTGCTATGTTGACAACGATGATGGTCACGTCTTCATTCACGCTTTATTAACTGGTTGCATGCCCAGAGTAGCATAGCCCCCCACTGGGAGCAATCAGCTAACGCTCTTGTCGGTCCGGTCGCCAAAACAGGTCTCCTGGCTCCAAGATCAGCAAGTCGCCGTCCTTCGGCCCTTGTCGCGCTGCTCGGCCGAAGCCTGACCGGCTGAACAGCACCCAAAGGGGCGGCTCTACCAGCGAAAGCTTGGACGCTTTCTGGCGAAGAGATATATGGGATCGGAGTAAACCAGTCAGGACAGACACAGACAAGTCACAGACGCTTGATATATCCGCATCACTTGTACTACAATCCTGTTTGGAAGACACAAGCTTGTGAGAATCCATGAACTCATCGTTGAGCCAGGTCGTGAAGAGCACATCGCCCGCCACCATGTCACCCTGCAGGAGGTGGAGCAGGTGGTCTTCGGGCAACACGCGAACTACCGGACCCGGCAGGGTCGATACGGCCTGGTAGGACAGACCGAGGGAGGCAGGTACCTGCTGGTCATCTTGACTCCCCGGGAGCATGGGCTCTACAGTCTGGTAACTGCCAGGGACGCAAGTGACGCGGATAGGCGTCTTTACCAACGACGTCGAAGACGGTAGATAGCTATGGCAAGGAACGAACAGGAAGAAGCACAAAGCACCAAGAGAAGCAATAGCCGCATTCCTCGTTTCAGGACTATCGAAGAGGAGGCCGAGTTCTGGGATACCCATGACCTTTCCGAGTTCGAGGATGAACTTGAGGAAGTCGAGGACGTGCGCTTCGTCGTGCGGCGGGCCCGCCAGAACAGGGCGCTGACCGTTCGGATAGACGAAGAGACCCTGGCAACCGTTACCAAGGAGGCTGCCCAGCAGGGTGTTGGCTCCTCCACTCTCATCCGGATGTGGATTCTCGAGCGCCTCCATAAGGGGCCAAGGCACCATAACCCGGCCGACGCCGCATAGGGGAATAAACACGTCGGCGGCGCAACGGACGGCGCCCACCACTCCGGCCGCGCCCAGGGTGGGTCTGCCCCAGCCCCAATCTGGGTATCTGCTGCCCACCGCTTTGGCCAGATTCCCGGAATCATCCCATCTCGGGTCCTTGCCCATCCATGCACAGGTCGGTAATTGTGCGGTATAGTGGCATTCCACCGTTGATCGCCCCTCCCCCGTCCCGATCCCCATCCGTTATCCGTTCCTCATCCGCTATCCGATGGGAATGGTCCCCCCTTGTCCGTTGTGAATCCTTGTCCTCCTCCTGCGCTCACGGCGGCCTCTCCGTTTCCCCATTGACACCTCTACCACGCCTATGCTAATCTTCCCCTCGAATAAGCTTTCGAGGTGCTGTTCTGGGAAAGAACTTTTTAGTCTACTTTCGCCCCCTATTTCTTCTAGTTTTCCTCCTTCTTGTCCCGCTACAACTGGTTCTTTCAACCCAAGCATCGGCTGCCGCCCCCCCCGGTAAGGTCCGCTGGGCCTATTATGTGCAATATGATGCTAGCTCCCTGGTTTCCCTCCGACAGGCCCTTCCCAACCTGGACTATGTCTCACCCTTCTGGTTCTACATAGATGGCCAGGGCCAGATAGAGGACAAGGACGAGGCCGAGGTCACCAGGCTGATAAAGTCGCAGCGCGTCAAGGAGCTGCCGACCTTCCGCAACGGGGTTAGCTACGGCGAATTCCACGGGGTCCTGGCCGACCCGGCGCTCAGGCAGCGGGCCATCGGGAATATCCTACGCCTGGTGGAGGCCCATGGCTACGATGGAGTGAATATTGACTTCGAGGCCTTGGACAACGA
>JAUYDP010000161.1 GCA_030691805.1 Dehalococcoidia bacterium
TCTGGTACATCGTGGTAGGGGCGCACAGCTATGCGCCTTTCCCGTCGCTCGTTCCTATTCCACTGTACCGGCTTCTGGTACATCGTGGTAGGGGCGCACAGCTATGCGCCCCTACGCGAGACGGGCAGTCAGCATGCATGATTGGGATGAGGAATGACTTTCCTTTGGTTTGAGATGCTGTGGGCGATGCTGGCCGTGCCGGCGCTCATCATCGCCTATATCCTCGTCCAGCGGCGAAGGCGGAAATATGCGCTACGATACGCCAGTCTCTCCCTCGTCAAAGAAGCCCTCGGACGCGGCCCCGGCATTCGCCGCCACATTCCGCCGGTTCTCTTCCTCATGGGCATGGCGGCCATGATTTTCGCGCTGGCGCGTCCAGCCGCAACCATCATGTTGCCATCACAGCAAGCCACGGTCATCCTTACGCTGGATGTCTCGGGAAGTATGCGGGCTGAAGACCTTAAACCGAACCGGATTGAAGCAGCGAAGTCGGCGGCGCGAGCGTTTGTGGAGAAGCAGCCGCGGAACGTTCGCATTGGCGTCGTCTCGTTCAGTAATAACGCTTCGATTGTGCAGGCGCCGACCATAGATCGCGAAGCAGTGCTGGCAGCAATCAATCGTCTTGCACTACAGCGCTCCACCGCCATCGGAAGCGGTATCCTCACGTCGCTGGATGCTATTTTCGAAGAGCCCGGCGCACGAGTAACTCCCACCTCGCGCGATCCGCTCACGCTCGCTGAGCCGACCCCTGTTCCGACTCCAATGCCGCGGGGCTCCTATGCGCCTGCGATTGTCATATTGCTGAGCGATGGCCAGAGTAATGCGGGACCTCCTCCGCTACAAGTAGTCAAACAAGCCGCGAATCGTGGCGTGCGGGTTTATACCGTTGGAATGGGTAGCCCGGAGGGAACAGTTCTGAGTTTCGAGGGACGTTCGGTCCGTGTGCGGTTGGATGAGGAGACTCTCAAACGCATCGCAGAGGAGACGGACGCCAGTTATTTCAGAGCAGACAGCGAAACCGACTTGCGCCAGATATATGAAAACCTGAGCACCCAGGTAGTCTTCAAGGCAGAACAGACCGAGCTTACGGCTGGGTTTACCGGCCTCGCCACCGTTTTTTTGCTTGTTGCCGGAACGCTTTCGCTGCTATGGTTTAACCGGCTTCCATAGGTTACCTGAGATCAGACGTGTTACGCGTTTTACCGCAGAGCCCACGGAGAACGCGGAGAAACCGCTTTAACACCTCTGTATCCTCTATGAGATCTGCGGCAAGAACGGCCTAAACCACATTAGTTAAGAACCCTCCTGACCGTGCGTTAGGGCGGCGTTGGGAGGGAGATCGGTCGGGTAGGCGCAGGCGTAAGTTGTGTACCGGCTGGGGTGCGAAGCGGTGAAGTCTCACAGAGATAGTCCTTCTTCGTCCAGCCGCTATTGCCTCGCTCATCACGAACGTTGCGCCAGACTTCGCCGTCAACCGTTTGGTCCGGCCCGATGATCTCCAGCACCGTGCCGTCGGACCAAGCCACGATACCGGTGCCTTTCGGATCGTTCCTGACGTAAGCCCCGATGCCTCCAGTGTTGCAGATAGCGACAGCGGTAAGGGCCGGCGTGGGGACCTTGGTGGCCGTCGGCGTAGGGGCTGAAGTGCGTGTAGGCGCAGCAGGCGAAGGCGCAGGGGTAGGGGTAGGCTGCGCAGCCGGTCCGCAGCCAACCAGAAGGACCAAAAGAAAGCCCGCCAGGAGTACCCTCAAGGCACACCCCCTCTATGAGAATGGGCATATGCTACACGTTTGCCAAAGCCCTGTCAATCTTCCGCGTTGCCTTTACTTCCAACCCTCTATCTTGTAGCATAAACCAAGGTTCGCCATTCTAATTTGATGACGCATTTCTAACGGGACTATATACAACAGGAGGGCAAAGTGCCGAAACAAGTCCCACCACAGTTGAAGGACGAGCCTCAGCCCGAGAAGAAATGGCAAAGAATTGAACTAACCTTAGGTCCATCGAAAGATGTTCCTATGCTGTCCGCGAATAAGGTAATTGTGAACTTCACTGGTGATGCTTTCTTGGTAACTATGCTAGCGGCGTATCCCGAACCATGGACGTCCCATCTCACCCCCCGAAGAAGGTCGAGGCAAAGGTGTTAGGCAGGTATGCTTTTAGCATACAAGATTGGGCTAACGCTGCATATAGCTTTACAGACCAGATTGGACGTTTGCAAACTGAGGGAGCCTTTACCTTAAAGAACAAGAACGAGGAGGGCGAACATTGACAACCCGACTCGCCGACGCTAGCACTATTGAACTAAGATTGCCGAGGTCTGAGGCCCAGACCACGCCCGTGACGAAAATCCGCATCTTTAAGGATTCAGCCGGTGGCAATTGGATATGGATTCTCGCCCCGTTGACCGCTGAGACAGCCAACAAGCTGCGCGGCCTACATGAAACAGGAGAGATCGAGCTAGAGGTAGAACCGCTCCCTGATGACGACTTCCGGGCACTGGAAATGGCTTGGCTCCAAGAGAACTACAGCGAGATTGCTGCACAGTATCCCGGACAGTGAATAGCGATTGTTGATATGGAACTCGTTGCTCATGCCGCGGATCTGGCTACACTTCTCCAAATTTCCCGGCAAGCAGGGTATCCTAACCCATTTGTCACTGCAATACCTGCGGACTGCCACAAACGTGACGTCGTCGTCCTCGGGGCGGGGCAGGCCGTAGCGCCTTATGTAGTCCGCGATTGGTTGGGAAAGGCCGCGAAGTGAGCCGTTGGTACTTCGTTGACGGGTTTTGGGGCGTTTCGCGGTTGCGCGAAACACAGCGTACTATAACTTGGCAGCTTCCTTGGGGGCGGAAGAGAAGGAGGCGTATTTAGCCTCCTTCTCGTTAGTTTTTTGGAGTACGACTGGGTTAGCTGGTACTTTGAACAGGGGCAAGCTCGCAGGAGAGTGTCCTGTACCAGAAACAGAAATTGGTCTTTCCCCGCGAAAACGAGCCCTATCGATGACAGCAAGGTCGAATTCAACCGCGTACACAAAATTGGTCGGGGATTCCCCGCTGTCTGGACGTAGGATAATAGCCAGGCGTTCCGCAACTTCTTGGGAAAAGGTCTTCTGCCCACATAGATCGCATACCAAAGCTGGGACGTTCTTGAAAAAAGCCCATCTATGATCTCTTCTTGGCATCCAAGTTTCCACAAACTGCTGCTGCAATTGGCCATTATGGCACGTGGGGCATGTGTTCATTTCAATTCCTCCTGGATTGCCGACGCTTTTTGAAGTTGGACTGCCATCGGCGCTTAGCATCGATGCTTGGATCGTATGCTGTGATAATAGCCAAGGGAGAGCCTTCCTCGACGCCGACGACCACGTGCAGTGGTTGTCGTTCGTCCCACCATCCCAAGAGAAGGTAACTCGTTCCTCTTGGGTCATTGCTATAATCTTCAATAATCTCTGCATCGGGTGAAGAGACCGCCTCTTTTATTATAGCAGGATCAATGTTACGCTCTAAAACCTTTTGCAGTGCGTGCTCGGTGTAAACCGCGAATGCGATACGAGCACGTATATAGTCCATTGAGCTCTGCTTACCAGTCGGCCTCATCAAGATTCAATTCTTGAAGTAATCGCTTGGGAAGCTTGATTGGGTCTCCCAGATGTTCCAATTCAAATTGCTTCAAGTTTTTCTTCAAGAGCATTATCATAACCTTGGCGTGCTCAAGGCTCATTCGTATGACTGCCTGTGGCTCCGCATGTTGTTGCGAAGGGATGGGTGAAGGGGTACTAGGATTAAGCGAAAAGGTTAGAGCCACCCCATAGGCCGACAGTCCAAGCGTAAATTGATCGGCATAGACGTCCGGTACTTGCTCCATATTTCTCTCCTTCAACCGTGTAGGGTAATGGGCTTATGTAGTAGTGACATTATATTCCTTCAGGAAGGTGTGTCAAGTAAGGTACTCAAGAATTCTGGCTGGAGATCGGGAAGGCGGCAGACAGGAGCTAGCCCACGTGCCGAACTCGGGGCGCTTGCGCGAGCTCTTCCTCCCCCGTATCCCTGTCCTTCTGCGTCCGGCGCCGTCTTCCGGGCGGCGGACCCAGTACGATCTGGCCATGGTGCGGCTCGGCGACCGGCTCGTCTCCGTGGACGCCCGACTGCCCAGCGCCCTGGTTCACGAAGCCCTTCTGGAAGGAAGGATTAAGGGCATGGAAAGCTATCGGGACGTTCAAAAAGAGGTCTACTACGGAGGGCTCCGGCTGGACCTGCTGGCCCGTAACGGCGCTCCCTGCCTGATCGAGACCAAGTCCATAACCCTGGTAGAGAACGGGTGCGCCCTCTTCCCGGATGCGCCCACCCTTCGAGGCGCCCGGCACATGGCCGCTCTGCTACATTTTCGTCAGGCGTTCGGGCAGGCGGCGGCCATTTTCGTCATCCAGAGAGACGACGCTGTGACCTTCTCGCCCAACGATCAGACCGACCCGCAGTTCGGCCAGGCATTGCGGGAAGCGGCTTCCGGGGGTGTCATGGTGCGGGCCTTCCTCTGCTTGGTCAGCCCGCAAGAGATAACTCTGGACCGTGAAGTCCCGGTCTATATCCGATCCAGCCGCTCTTCTTCTTGAAAGGTGTCCAGTAGCGCCTGGATCACCTGGGGGTCCCACTGGATACCGGCATTAGTCTCAAGGATCTTCAGAACCTCTCGGTGATCCATGGCTGGCCGGTAGGGCCGGTCGGTGGTCATGGCATCATAGGCATCGGCCACAGCAATAATCCGTGCCTCCAGGGGTATCTCCTCGCCCATAAGGCCATCGGGATAGCCTTTGCCGTCCAACCTCTCGTGGTGACCCCGGATGGCCGGCAGCACCTGGTCCAGATCGGTTAAGTAGCGCAGTAGCTCGGCGCTGCGCTCAGGGTGGAGCTGGAACTGGGTCCTTTCCGGGGGAGTCAGGGGACCTTCCTTGGCCAGGAGATGCTCGGGAATGCTGATTTTGCCGATATCGTGTAGGCGGGCTGCTCGGGCCAGTATATTTTGCCTCTCTCTGGTAAACCCCAATCGCCCGGCGATGCGCCGGGATAGCAGCCCAACCCTATCCGCATGGCCCTTGGTATAGGGATCCTTGGCTTGCAATGAGAGGTTAAGGGTCTCCACTATCCCCTCATGGGCCTTTTCCAGACTCTCGGCATGGCTCCGCAATGACTCAGTAAGGGCTTCCAACTCCACCACCCGGTGCTGCTCCTGGCCGTAAAGACGTGCGTTATCTACGGCGGTGGAAGCCTGCATGGCCACCGTTGAAAGAAAGCCCCTCTCGTCCTCGGTAAAGCCGTTCGCCCGGCTGGTGCAGAAGAGGATGGCCCCCAGGCGGCGGCCCTTGGAAGACATGACAACCGGCAGGCAAACGCCCTTGCTCCCGGCCACCAGGCCCTGGCATGGCTCATGACAGACCTCTGATACCGGAGGCTTCTCGCTTTCAAAGGCACGCCTGGCCTCGTCGTCACAGGTTTGCCGGCCGTTCCGGCCCAATCCTGCCGCGGTCTGCCCTCTGCTGGCCACCAGGGTCAGGTTTCCAGACTCGTCTGGAAGGTAAATGACCGCTCCATCAACGCCTGCAAGCCCATGAATCTCATCGGCAAAAGCGCCCAGGACCGCCGGCAGAGATAGGTTTGAGGCGACAGCACGATCTAAGGCATTCAAGGCCGCCAGCCGCGCTTGGCGCTCCTCCAGGTGGCGCTGCCCCATCCTTATCTCCTCCACCATGGCGTTGAAGGACTCCGTCAGGGCGCCAACCTCGTCCCTTGTAGTCACCGCTAGAGGCAGCACCTCTTCTCCCTTTCCAAAACGGCGGGCCGCCTGCGTCAGGCGAAGAATGGGTTTCTCTATACCCCGTCCTATCACATTTGAAAGCCCCATGGCGACGATAAATATGGCCGCCACCAGGCCAAGGGTAATCCAGGCCTGCGTATAGGCCGTGCCCAGGACGATGCTGGAGGGGGCGCTGATCAGAACGTGCCATCCCTTATTGGTCTCGCTCAACGCGTGGAACCAGCCGTCCCCTACCCATACCCTGGGCGCTAACTCCCCATGCGGGCTGGGCGCCGCGTGACAACTCGCGCATTGGGTGGAAAAGCCCGTAGCGCCCGCAGGCCCCGCTTCGAAGACGAGTTGCCCGTCCCGGTCGAACACTGTAGCACGGTACTCTTGCCGGAGCTGGAGTCGGGACAGGAGCGTCTGGAGATTGCTCAACCCTATGGTCGCCCCCAGGACTCCCACAGGCCGCCCTTCCTGGCCTATCACCGGATAATAGGCAAATATCGCAGGCAGCCCTGTGCGGCGGGATGTGACTATCTCGCCGACGGCCAGACGCTTCTCGGCTAATGCCTCCTGGAAAGCGCCGCGGTCACCAACATTGATGCCAACACTCGCCTGCTCGGCGCTGGCTATGATTTGACCTCCGGTATCGGCCAGGCTGAAGTTTTCGTACTCGGGGTATACCTGTTTCAGGTCTTTAAATCGGGCGTTGACGTCGTCCACTGCAAGGTCGCGGACCCCCTGTTCTCGTGAGAGGGCCAGAAGGACCTTGCCAGTCTGTTCTATGAAGCCGTCAATCTGGTGGCTAACTTCCTCAGCGATTTCCAACGTGCTTTCGGAGACCATCCGGGGCATCTCCACCCAGGAGCGGTAAAGAAGGATACCTCCAAGGGCTAAAAGGGGCACTATTGCGGCAAGGCCGAAAAGCCGGAGCTTGCCAGAGATACTACGGACAAAGATGTTTAGCATTTGGTAACTACTCATGATCTAATGGTAGAGACGTGACATGTCACGTCTCTACATCCACCTCTTCCTCGGTGATAACGTCGTCCTGGATGCGGAAGCCCCTGATTATAGGACGCTGCGGTTCCTGTAGGGATATGATCAGGTACACGGCATCGGGGTAAAAAGCCAGCTTAACGTCCGTAGCAGAGGGGTAGGCCTGGCTGTGGGTGTGGGAATGGTAGATAGCCAGCAGGTCCCAGCCCTGGGCGTCCATATCCCGCATATAACCAAGAAGATCTTTGGCGTCTATGGAGTAGAGGACCGGGCTTTGCTCGGAGTTCCTGGCCCGGTAATGTTTCTGGATTCGGCCGTCTTTTCCGGCTAACAGGCCGCAGCCCTCGTTGGGGGCCTCCGCCCGGACGTGGGCGATCATTTCATTATAGTATTCTAGAGGGAGACAGAACATGGCGTATTAAGATTGATGGCTGATAGCTGATAGCTGATAGCTGTCAACTATCAGCTAACCCCGCTACCACCAGACCTTGCCCTCGATCAGCTTGCTCATCCTCGCGGGGTCGGCCCAAATACCGGCGCTGAGGTATTTCCAGCCTCCGTCGGCCAGCAGGCAGACGATGTTACCCCGGTCCATACGCTGGGCTAGCTTCTGGGCGCATCTAATAACCGCCCCGGAGGAGATGCCGGCGAAGATGCCCTCCGACTCCACCAGCTCTTTGGTTGTGGCGAAGGCCTCCTGTGTGGTAACTACCATCTTGGAGTCCAGAAGGCTGAGGTCCAGCACCGGTGGCACGAACCCATCATCCAGGCTGCGTAGACCCTGCAAAAGCTCTCCAGAATGCGGCTCCACCGCCACGATCTTTACCTTGGGGTTGTGCTCCTTAAGGCGGCGGCCGGCGCCCATCAGGGTCCCACCCGTGCCCAGCCCGGCGACGAAGACATCCACGTCCGGCAGGTCCCGGACGATCTCCACGCCGGTAGTCTCGTAGTGGGCACGGGGATTGGCGGGATTCCCGTACTGGAAGGGCATGTAATAGCCCTCGTCCTTGGCCATCTCGCAGGCGACCTCGATAGCGCCGTTGGTTCCCTTAGAGCCATCGGAGAAGACCACCTCGGCCCCGTAGAGCATGAGCAAGTGGCACCTCTCCGGGCTAACGTTCTCCGGCATTACCACCTTGACGGCGTAGCCCTTGCGTTTGCCGATCATGGCCAGCGAGATGCCGGTGTTGCCGCTGGTCGCCTCCAGGATGATCTTATCAGGTGTTAGCAGCCCCTTGGCCTCCGCATCATCTATCATGTACTTGGCGATTCGGTCCTTGAGGCTGCCGGTAGGATTATGGCCTTCCAGCTTGGCGTAGATATGAATGCTTTCTTTGGGGCTCAAACGAGGGATCTCCACCAAAGGGGTGTCCCCAATGGCGGAGATGATACTATCGAATTTCATCAATCCGTCGCTAGCCGCCAGCTATGGCCGGAAGGATAGAGACGACGTCTCCGTCCTTGAGCCCAGTCTCCATCTGCTGGAGGAAACGGATATCCTCGTCGTTCAAGTATACGTTGACAAAACGATGGAGTTGTCCATCCTCTGAGGTCAACTGCTTCTTTATGCCAGGATAGTCCCGGTCCAGGTTATCTAGAAGCTCCCGGACCGTCTGACCTTGCCCCTTTACCGACTTCGCTCCACCGGTGTGCTTCTTCAGAACGGCCGGGATCTGCACTTCTACAGTCATGAATCCTCCTAGGACATTTATGCCTTGCGTATGGTAATGGTCCATTCTTTAGGGCCGACCTGGGAGATGCCCACTACTTCCTGGCCCTCGTTCTGCATGCTGCGGGGCACGTTGTCCACTGCCGGCCGGTGGTCCACCAACACCTGCAAGACCTGACCACTGTCCAGCTCTTCCAGCGCCAGCTTCGACTTCACAAAGGTATAAGGGCAGACCTCGCCCCGAAGGTCTAGCTCCTGGTCTATGTTTATGGCTGTTGCGTCCAAGCCCCCCCCTTGCTTATGCAAGTTATGGTATATTCTACCACATTACTACCCTATCGTGTCCAAATATCATCCTGATAATGTCGCGGTATTCCACCTCCCTGACCCCCGGTCTTCCACCGCGTGCCTCCAGGTCCTCCCGGCAGGCCACTATCTCCCCTTCCCAGGGGAACCGGCTGAGCACAGCGTCCTGAAGCAACAGCACGGTGACATCATGACTTGCCGCGTGAGCACGGGCCGTCTCCACGGCCCTTCTGTCATTTATCTCTCGTATTATGTGAAGTATCTTCATGCTAGAATCTAATGACCGCTTCTGAAGCGGCCAGCTCGTCCTCTATCTGTCGTCGGGAGACAACAGCTACACCCGGCAATACCTGCTCACGGCTGATGCCATACTCCTGCAAAGACTCCTCCTCCACCCAGACCCGGTGCTTGAGTAGGACTAGGGTGTCAATAGGCTTCTTGAGATCGCCCCCTTTTACGGCGGCCGGGCGTTGAAACGTCCCAGCCCAGGCCCCGGCGTCAAGAAGCAGCACCGTAACCTGGTTCTCGGCCATGGTCTGACCCACGGCCATACGGAGCCCCTCAGAGTCTTTCTCCGTGTTCAGGGGGGAATGGTCTATGATTACCGCAACGCTCTTCTTAGCCAAGGGCGACCACTCGGTCCGCTTCGTTTACCGCCTGCGCCCAATCGTATTGGCTGCCGAAAAGGACACCGTCCACCTTCTCCAAACCCCGCTGATAGGCGTTATGGGCGCAAAGGGAAAGGTCCAGGCCTTTCTCCTGGAGGTCTCCAAAGCTGCTTAACTGATAAACGCCATCGTTCATGAGGAAGAGTGCGACCTGGTGACCCTCCTCCAGGGCCGCCTCGGCCAGGCGGCGGGCTGTATGCACGTTCTGCGAGCCAAAACCCGCAGTAAGGATAATCGCCAGCTTCATGCTAGTCCCATCTCCATTCCTTCAGGCGCAGTTGGCGCCTTATGTCAAGTATATCATCCTCCTCCGGTAAAAGGGGGTAATTGCGGAAAGGCTCCCCCGGCCGGGAGTTGGCGAAGGGCCTGGTGCACCCCAGACCTCCATCCCGACTAGGGCAGCCGCCGGTGACAAAAGCCTTCCCTTCCGAGATGGCCTTTTCGACCAGGGCAGAAGGTGCCCGGAGTCCGACGATCCGGTCACGTACGTCGTAGATAATCTGGTCTCGCTGTAGTCTTTGAGCCTCGATGAGGCGCTTCACAAGCTGCAAGCGCCGATAGCGGACCAGGGGAGGTCTCCGGCGGCGCTGCATCAGCGATCCTGCCTCCGGATAGAAGGAGAAGAAGAAGGCGAAGACTTCGCTTTCCCTGAGATGGAACAGGGTCTCGATCATCTCTCGGTCCGTCTCCCCGATACCCACGATTAGATGGCAGTTGACCCGCCAGGGGCCAAAGACCTCCCGTGCCTCTTCGACTACCTGCCAGTGCCTGCGCCATAGATGGGGTCCCCCCACACCACGTCCCCGGGTGCGCAGAAAGACCCGCTGGCTGGCGGCGTCCAGCCCCATGCCAATCATGTCCACGCCCAAACCTCGCAGTTCCTCGAGCCTCTGCCGGTCCACAAGGGTGGCAGTGATCAGCGCGGAGAGCGGGCGGTCCACGCTCTCCAGGACCTGGCGGCTCACGGTAACCAGATCATTATA
>JAUYDP010000232.1 GCA_030691805.1 Dehalococcoidia bacterium
GGTGACGGTTGAAGCGTGGCGCGCAGGGTGAATGATACCCCGAAACATTAGCGCGCCGATCAGTACGGTAAAGGCCACCGAGATGGCCATGGCCAGGAACAAGGGAACACCGGCCGCGTACAGGGTGGCCGTGACCATGCCTCCGAGCATTACGAATTCGCCCTGGGCAAAATTAACCACCCGGGTCACGCTGTAGACTATCATGAACCCCAGGCCCACGATGGCATATATGGCCCCGATGCCTACGCCGCTGAGGGCAAACTGCAAGAGTTGATCGAAAAACCCCAACGCCTGCTCCTAATTATTCTTCTGTTCCTGGCCCTCTCACCCTGGCGTAGGGGAGGCTCGGGAGCCTCCCCTACCCGACGTGACTCACCGTGGTGTAGGAGCGATTAGTGAGTCGCCCCTACTTTACTAACTGGTATTTGCCTCCCTTGATCTCCCCGATGACCACCGAATCCCATGAAAGTCCCTCATGCTCAGTGGGGCTCATTTCGAGCATACTGAAAGCCCCCACGTAGCCCTTGGTCGTCTCCAGGGCGTCCCTTATCTTGGCCCGGGCATCTTCCAGCTTGGATGTGTCTGGATTAGCCTTCTTGATAGCGTTCATCATGACTGTGAAGGCGTCGTAGCCAACACCCATGGGCCATTCCAGCGCCTTGAACTTATCGCCGTACTTGGCCTTCATGGCGTTGTTGAAGTCCTCGTTGACCTTCCTTTGCGGGTCACTGGCGGGGAGCTGCTCCCAGACGTCGGGCTTGAAGGCCACAAAGACGGCCCCCTCCATTCCATCCCGCAGTTCCTTCACGTTCATGATAGCGCCCATGGTCATTGAGGGAGGCCCCAGCACGGGCACAGTGATGCCAAGCTCCCGGGCCTGCCGGATAGCGATGGCGCCAGCCGGCTCGGCCCCATAAACCACCAGGGCCTGGGGATTGGCCGCCTTGATCTTGGTGAGCTGCGGCTTCATATCGGTGTCGGTGGGTCCGTATTCCTCGTTGGCCACCACGGTGAAGCCTTCTTTGGCGAAGGTGTCCTGCATGTATTTACGGGCCTCACGGCCGAAGCCGGCCCCCTGGCTAATCCAGGCGAAGTTGGTTATTCCCTTGGACTTCAAGTATCGGTAGATACCTCCTACCAGGAACTTCTCGCTGGCGGCCGTCTTGAATAGCCACTTCTTCGTTGGATTAAGAAGGACGGAGTAGCTGGAGTTCATAGTTACCCAGGGGACCTGGGCTTCTTCCACCACAGGCGCCTCAGCCATGGCGATACCGGAGGCCGCAGTGCCTATGAGGCCCAACACCTTGTCCTCATTGATTAGCTTCTTTACGGCCAGGACACCCTTGGTCTCATCGCTCTCATCATCGTAAGCGATAATCTTGAGGGGCCGGCCGTTGATGCCGCCTTCTTTGTTGACCTTCTCCTCGAGCATGAGAACGGCGTCTCGTTGCTGGCCACCCATGGCTGCCATATAGCCGCTGAATGAGTCCACGAACCCGATCTTATAGGGTTCCTGGACCTTGGGCGCGGCGGTTGGGGTGGGCGCCGCCGGTGGCTTGGTTGGCTCTGCCGGCTTGGCAGGTTCCGCGGCTTTAGTAGGCGCCGCAGCAGGCGCTGTGGTTGGAGTGGCAGTGGGCGTTGCGCCTGGAGCACAACCGGCCAGGAGCACTAAAAGAACCAAAATCCCAACTGCGCTTACTAGGGGCCGCCATTGCTTTGCCATTACCGATTCCTCCTTAGACCGCGTCTATTATTGGGGCCGGAATTTTCTCGAATTACTACTAACCCAAGGTGATCTATCCAATCCGAAATCCGAGCTCAGATAAATCCCTGGCTCCCTCCCCCCCCAAGTTGGGGAACGACGCTAGACCGCATCCGCCCTGGATCCTATTGGAAGGTCTTGACCAGCTTGAACTTGCCGTCCTTGATCTGGCTGATCACCTTGGCCTTGATCTCCCAGATCTCGTGTTCCGCGGGGCTGTAGCTTATAACGCTGGTGGTGCCTGCGAAGTCCTTGGTCTGCTCGATGGCATCGCGGACCTTACTCCGAGCCTCGTCCACCTTGGCCGGGTCCGGGTTAGCCTTCTTAATGGCGTTCACCATAACATTGAAGGCGTCGTTGGCCACGCTCTCCCACATGGACAGGACCCGGTTGGCGCCGTACTTAGCCTTGAGTTGATCGGAGAGGGCCTTGATAAGCGTCTTCTGGGGGTCAGCATCAGGGAGTTGATCCCACACGTCTGGCTTGTGGCCCATGATATAGAAGCCCTCCAAGCCATCGCGCAGTTCCTTGTTGCCCATGATCGCCGGCAGAGTGAGGGACTCGGGCCCAATGATTGGAATGGTAAGGCCCATCTCCTTGGCCTGGCGCACTGCAATGGCCCCGGCGGCCTCGGCGCCGTAGACTATCAGGACCTGGGCATCGCTGGCTTTGACCTTGGTAAGCTGGGGCTTTATGTCAGTGTCGGTAGGACCGTACTCTTCCTTGACGACAATAGTGATACCCTGCTTTGGCGCAGTCTCCTCAATGTACTTGCGTGCCTCACGGCCAAAGCCAGCCCCCTGGTTTATCAGGGCGACCTTGGTGTAATTCTCTCCCTTGGCCCATCTGTAGAAAGCTTCCAGGTAGCCGGCTTCGCTTAGGGGCAGCTTGAAGATCCACTTCCTGTTGGGCAGGATAGTGCTTTTGGCCGACTGCATGGTGATCCAGGGCACTTGAGCATCTTCGGCAACAGGGACCTGGGCCATGGCGATGCCGCTAGCTGATGTGCCGATGATCCCCAGCACTTTGTCCTCGTTGATCGCCTTCTTTATGGCCAGGACGCCCTTGGTCTCGTCGCTCTCGTCATCATAGACGATGACCTTCAAGGGCCGGCCGTTGATGCCGCCTTCTTTATTGACCTTCTCCTCCAGCATCAGGACCGAGTCCCGCTCCGGTGTTCCCATTGGCGCCATGTAGCCGCTGAAGGAGTTCTGGAAGCCCAGCTTGATGGGATCCAGGGCCTTAGGTGGGGCGGTCGGGCTGGCCGCCGGCGGCTTAGTAGGCTCCGCAGGCTTAGCAGGCTCGGCCGTCTTGGCAGGCTCCGCTGCTTTGGTTGGCGTGGCAGTTGGCGTTACGCTCGGTGCGCAGGCCAGCATGGTTATGGCTAGCAATGCGACTAGTCCTAGTAGCGCAAACCACCGGTAATTGACCTTGGACATGTCTCTTCCTCCTTTGCGTGAGTCTCATATTTATGGGGCCGCGAACAAATACTCCGACGCCGGCTGTTCGCCTGTCTGGACAACCCGTTAATGGCTATGTTAACAGGTTTTTGGGCTTTGTCAAGTTTTGGTTTTTCCTAGTCCATTGCGGGCGCTAACGGGGCGTGCTATCATCGCTGGTAGCTGATGCTGACGCTCAAAGCGATCAAGGAAGCGGCCTTCTTACTGGAGGGCGTGGTGCGGCGGACGCCCCTGGTCTACTCCCATAGTTACAGCCAGATGGCCCAGGCCGACGTTTACCTCAAGGCCGAAAACCTTCAGCGCACCGGCTCCTTCAAGGTTAGGGGCGCCTACGTTAAGATGGCCCACCTCCCACCTGAAGACAGAAAGGCTGGAGTCATCACCGCCAGCGGCGGAAACCATGCCCAGGGCGTAGCCCTGGCCGGACGCCGGTTGGGCATTCCCACTACTATCGTGATGCCGGTGGACGCGCCTCTGGCTAAGGTTACGGCAACCCGCAACCGGGGCGCCGAGGTTATACTCAAAGGGGCCGTTTTCGACCAGGCCCAGGTTTACGCCCGCCGGCTTCAGCGCCAGCGAGGGCTAACGTTCATTCCTGCCTTTGATGATTATCTGGTTATGGCCGGCCAGGGTACCATCGCTCTGGAGATCCTCGCAGACCTGCCTGACCTGGACCTGATTCTGGTGCCTGTCGGGGGTGGGGGCCTCATTAGCGGGATAGCGCTGGCGGCCAAGGAGCTGCGGCCCAGCCTGCGAGTTGTTGGGGTTCAGGCGGCGGCGGCGCCTGCCGCGGCGCACTCCTTTATCCATGGCCGGCGAGAGACCTGTCCTGCTTCCACCACCATAGCTGATGGCATTGCTATCCAGCGCCCCGGCCGCCTGACCTTTCGCTTTATCCAAAAATATGTTGATGAGGTGGTGACCGTTGGAGAAGAGGATATCTCTCATGCCATGGTCATGCTATTGGAAAGGTCCAAGCTGGTGGTCGAAGGGGCCGGCGCCGTAGGACTGGCTGCTCTATTGTCCGGGCGGGTAAAGGCCCAAGGGCTGAAGGTAGCCGTGCTCCTGAGTGGGGGAAACGTTGATATCAACCTGGTGGCCAGGATCATCAATCACGGCCTCTCTATAGCCGGACGCTACCTGATTTTGCGCACGCGGCTGCCTGACCGGGCGGGACAGCTCTTCCGATTGCTCAGCCGTCTTGCGGAGACCAGGGTCAATATTATTAATATACAGCATCGCCGCGAGCGTCCGGGATTACCTTTGGGGCAGGCGGAGGTTGAGCTCACTTTGGAGACCAGGGACGCCGGCCATCGCCGGGAGGTTATGGAACTCCTTAAGAGCGGTGGATATGAGGTGAATATTGACCAATAATATACGGCGCCTGGCTAACCTGGTGCTGCTGGCCCTGGCGTCCCTGGCCCCCGTGCTCGTCTATTACCAGGTTATTGCCGCAGGAGACCTGACAGCACGACCAGACAACCCAAGAAGGCTGGCGGATGAAGTGCGTATCCAGCGGGGCCGGATTTACGACCGGCAGGGCAAGGTGCTGGTAGAGAACCGGCTTTTGCCTGACGGACGAAGCCAGCGCGTCTATGGCTATCCTTCTCTGGCGCACGTGACCGGATTCTTCAGCCCCCGCTTCGGCGTCTCCGGCCTGGAGGCGTCCTTTAATAACGAACTTCGTGGGGTTGGCAGTCGAGACACCTGGGCCGACCTGGAGGCCCGCCTGCTTCACCGGCCAACCCTTGGCCACGACCTGGTGCTGACCATTGACTTGGAGATACAGCAGGCGGTGGAGAAGGCCATGGGAGACGGCAGAGGCGCTGCGGTAGTGTTGGATCCCCGAACCGGCGCGATACTGGCCTTGTATTCCCGTCCCTACTTCGACCCCAACCCCCTGGCGGCCCTGGCGCCCGGGCCTGCCACTGACGCCTACTGGTCGGAGCTTGGCAAGGACCCTGAGCGACCTCTGGTGAACCGGGCCACCCAGGGCCTCTATCCCCCGGGGTCCACCTTCAAGACGATTACCCTGGCG
>JAUYDP010000235.1 GCA_030691805.1 Dehalococcoidia bacterium
CCGATCGCGGATTAGCAGAAAAGATACCACGCCCATCAGAATCACCAGGACACCCAGGGCCATCCAGCCATAGCGCCAGGCCCCCGTGCCCATACTACCCAATATCAGGGGCAAGAGGCGGGAGCTGATTAGGATGCCCAGTGGCATGCCTCCAATAATGATTCCGGTGGCGACGCCTCGCTTGCTCGGCTCGAACCAGGCGGCCGCCAGGCCGACGGCAGGGATAATACAGCCACCGGCCGCCAACCCAGCCAGGAATTGCAAGGCCACGGCCATCTCCACGCTGGGGGTGAAGCCCATTGCAAAGGTGGCGACCCCCGCCAGGAACATAGAGGCTGTAATAATACGCCGCGCCCCATATCGAGTGCTGAGGATGCCCCCTACGAAGGATGAGATAACGTAGCCAATGCTGTTTCCGGTGGCCACCAGCCCCATCTGGCCGTAGTTGGCAGCCAGGTCCGCCCTCATGGCCGGAAGCAGGAGCGGGAAAGTATAGCGGACGAATCCGCCGGCACCCACCAGCGTCAGCGACCCAACCGCAAGAATCACCAGGCCATACCTGTTTTGCTTCAACTTAGGTTCCACTCACTAATAACCAAGCGCCGGACCCTTTACCCGAAGAAAGAGACACAGGGTAGCTGCCATGAAGCCGGAGGCCGTGGCTGCGATAAGGGAGGAGGCAAAAGATCCAGTGGCATCAATTATAGCCCCAGAAATGCTCGGGCTTAAGACCTGGCCCAGGTTAAAGAAGAGGGACACGAAGCCAAAAGCCGGGGCCGCAAGCCTGGCCCCCAGCGCGTCCCCCAGAAGTGCCACGGTCACCGCCATGCCGGCCGTGAGGGTCAGCCCCCCTAAAACCGCAGCCAGGTATGGCGCCACGGGCAGCGGGACGAATGTCAGGATGGCCAGTGCCCCAAGCACCATCCACCCATACCGCCAGGCATCAGGGCCCATTCGGATGAGCAATTGAGGCAGAAAATAGGAGCTGGCCAGAATACTTAGCGGGAAACCGCCGACCATAACCCCGGTGGCAACACCCCGCTTGCGCGGCTCGAACCATCCGGCCACGACCCCCACGGTTGGTACGATGGCCCCGCCAGCGGAGAGGCCAGTCAGTAACTGAAAGACCATGGCCACTTCAACACTGGGAGACAACCCGGTGGCGGAGGTAAAGACACCCGCTAACACCATAGAAATGAATATCACCCGGCGCGCCCCGAAGCGGGCGCCCAGGATACCTCCCAACAGCGAGGAGACGACGTAACCGCCGTTGTTCATCGTGGCAAGGAGGCCCATGTTTCCGTAGGTGGACTGCAAAGCTATCCGCATATCCGGTAGCAGGAGGGGAAAAGTATAACGAGCGAAGCCGGCTGCCCCGGCCATGGTCAATGACCCGGCCAGGAGGATTAACAGGCCATATCTACTCCCTTTAAGAGACACATCTTCAACGGGAGTCAATACACTATCAGCGGGCATAATAGGTAATTCCGTGACCTAAGTCGGCGATAGGACGCCTTCCAGAATGCGCTCCAGGGCCTGGGCAGCTCCATCCTCCTGCAAGGGGCCGGTGACCCATCCGGCGGCGTCCCTGAGCTGCTGGGGGGCATTGCCCATGGCGATTCCCAGGCCCGCCCACTGGACCATCTCCAGGTCGTTCAACCCATCGCCGACGGCCACTGTCTCCTCTCTGGAAACGCCTAGATGGGCGGCCAGAAATGCCAGAGCCGTGCCCTTGTTACATCCCGGGTGGGCTATCTCGCAGAACATGGGCAGGGATTTGGTAACATATAGGGTCTCGCCGAACACAGTCCTGAGATCTATCATTACCTTGTCTATCGTGGCCTCATCGCTGACGATGACCACCTTGGTTGGAGGCCACTTCAGAAACTCCAGCAGATCGCCCACCGGGTGCACGGGCACTTGGGCAATCCGCACATAGCTCTCGGCCTCGGGCGTGACCCTCGCCACGTATAACTCGTCATCCACATAGACGTTTACGTGCAGACCCCAGTTACGTGCCATCTGGATGATCTGACGGGCATTTTCCAGTGGAACTGGCCTGTGGAAGAGGACCTCCATGGACAGGGGGTCCTTGATCAGCGCCCCCTGGTAGCAGATAATCGGCAGCGTTATGCCCAGCTCTCTAGCTAATGGTAGTGCCGACCGAAACATGCGCCCGGTGGCCAGGGTGACCATGAGGCCGGCATCCATAGCCGCCTGCACCGCCCGCCTTACCCCGGGTGTAAAGACCAGGTCACGCCCCAGCAGGGTGTCATCCAGGTCCAGGGCCACGAGGCTGTAGGGGCGGGTTTGAAACCCGCCCCTACGCCGGTCGTTTTCAGGCTGCAAGCTCGATCACCACAACCCGATCCAGTCCTGCCAGGTCTTTGACTACTCTGACGCCCGCGCCGGGCATTCTCTCGGAGGCCGCCTGCATAACCCCAACGGCCTGGTCCGCTCCGATCTCCAAAAGCACCCTGCCACCAGGGCGCAGACGGGTGGGCGCCTGGGAAAGCAGGCCTCTGATGACGGCAAGCCCATCCCTCCCGCCGTCCAGCGCCGCCAGTGGCTCATAGTCCGCTATCTCCGGTTGCAGTGTGGCCAGAATATCCGTAGGGACGTAGGGAAGGTTGGCCAGGACCATGTCCACCGGCTCCGGCAACGGCGCTAGAAGACTGCCCTGAAGAAAAGTGATCCTTTCCTGAACGCTTTGTCGAGCCGCATTGAACGAGGCCACCTGGAGGGCCTCCTGGGAGTTATCCGTGGCATACACCATCACCTCCGACCGGCTAGCCGCCAAGGCCACGGCGATGGCCCCGCTCCCCGTACCCACGTCCGCTAGAACGGGGGTATGGGCGCCGCTGAGTTGCAGTAACCGGAGACACTCCTCTACCAGTAACTCCGTCTCCGGGCGAGGGATGAGTACCCGCCGGTCCACGTGAAAGCACAGGCCGAAGAACTCCTTGTGCCCCGTGATATACGCCAGAGGCTCTCTCCGACCACGGCGTTCAAGATGTGCGCAGTACTCCCTGGTGGCCTTCGCCCCTACTGGCTCGTCTCCATGGGTAAAAAGGTAGTCCCGTGAGACATTCAGGGCGTCCATGAGGAGCACCTCGGCCTCCAGAGGCGCTTCCTCGAGGCCGAGCCGGGCGAGCCGGGTTCTACCCCATCGCAACAACTGGCTCAGCTTTTCTCCACCTTGCACACGGCTAGTGTCATTCTGAGCCCGAGCGGGGCCGCATCCCAAGCTTCTGCTAGCGGCAATGGAGCGCAGGCGAAGAATCTCTACGCTTCCATTAGATTCTTGAGGCTGTTCGGGGCGCAGGGATTCTTCGCTTCGCTCAGAATGACATGTTGCCAAACCACCGTGGTCTATCGGCAGACGCTGATCCAAAGGGTGCGCGAGGCCGTGTCGAGCTGTCGCCGCGTGAGGGCGGGTTTCAAACCCGACCCTACTATTTGGTCGCTGACCCCTGGCCGCTGTAAGCTGTCTACTTTGCCTTGAAGGATCTCCGCTCATCTCCGCGCGCCGGACTCCACTGGGGGCTCGAGCGCCTGCTGTAGCCTCTCCGCCTGGTCGGCGGTGGCTACGGCGTCTATTATAGCGTCCAGTTCTCCATCCAGGATGCCGGGCAGATTGTGCCAGCTCAACCCAATACGGTGGTCGGTTATGCGGTCCTGCGGGAAGTTGTAGGTGCGGATCTTCTCCGCCCTCTCTCCCGTGCCAACCTGCGACCGCCGGGTCTGGGTAATCTGGGCCTCCTGCTTCTCCTGCTCTTTCCGCAGAAGCCTGGCCCGGAGCACGGCCATAGCCTTGGTGCGGTTCTTCAATTGAGAGCGCTCGTCCTGGCAGGTCACCACGATGCCCGTGGGCAGGTGAGTCAGGCGCACGGCCGTAGCCACTTTGTTCACGTTCTGGCCACCAGCGCCCCCGCTATGGAAGATGTCTACCCGCAGGTCGTCTTCGGAAACGTTGATCTCCACCTCTTCCGCCTCCGGCAAAACCGCCACGGTAGAGGTGGAGGTATGGAGCCTCCCTCCGGCCTCGGTCACGGGCACCCGCTGTACGCGGTGGACCCCGCTCTCGTACTTGAGCCGGCTATAGGCCCCCTTCCCCTTCACCTCGAAGATTATCTCCTTGAAACCGCCCAGGTCGCTCTCGTTCTTATCAATTATCTCGGTGCGCCAGCGCTTCCTCTCGGCATAGCGGGAATACATGCGGAAGAGGTTGCCGGCAAAGAGGCTCGCCTCCTGGCCACCTGTCCCGGCCCGGATCTCTACGATGGTATCCTTCACATCGTAGGGGTCCTTAGGAAGGAGCTCCAGCCGGATTTCAGCTAGAAGCTGTTCCCGGCGGCCCTTTAGGGTCTCCAGTTCTTCTCGGGCCAGATCCTGCATCTCCGGGTCCTGCTCGGTTTCCAGCATGGTCTGGGCATCCTCGATGCCTTTTTTTACCGACCTGGATTCCCGATACACGGCCACTAAATCCTTGATCTCTGCCCGTTCCCTGGATAGCCTCTGCAACTGAGGGATGTCCGACACTACGTCGGGCTCAGCCAACTGGCGGCCCAACTCCTCGAAGCGGGCCTCAATCAAGGCAAGCTTGTCCGCTATCAGCTCTTGCCGAAAACCCTCCACCTCAGCTCCTCCGGGATTCGGGCGGCCTCGATTCTCTCCTGGCGGCCCCCTTCCATCTCCCTCAAGGTCACAGCCCCATCCCGCAATTCGTCCTCACCCAGGATAAGCGCGAACCGGACGCCCCGTGCATCGGCCTGGCGCAACTGGGCTTTGAGGCTCTTCCGGTCAAAGGCCGAGGTGGCCGGGATGCCCTCCCGGCGCAGCCTCGCCACCAGGTCCAGGGCCTGCTCTCTGGCAACGTCTCCGGCATAAGAAACAAAGACGGTGGCCTCCGCCTGGGCCGGCAGGTCAATGCCCTGCCGCTTCATGTTCAAGATAATCCGCTCGATGCCCGTAGCGAATCCTACCGCGGGGGTGCTCTTCCCGCCCAACTGCTCGATCAGGCTGTCATAGCGGCCGCCGCCGCCGATGGTGCTCTGGGCGCCCTCCTCTTGGGGCTGTACCTCGAAGACGGTCCTGGTGTAATAGTCCAGCCCCCGCACCAGCCGGTGGTTCAGGTGGAAGGGGATGCCGAGCCGTGCCAGACGCCTCTGAAGGGACTCGAAGTGCTCGCGGCAATCGGCGCAGAGGTGCTCGGAGCTTTTTAGGGCTTCCCCAGCATAAGGCTGACACCCTTCTTTCTTGCAGTCCAGAAGGCGCAACGGATTGCGCTCCAAGCGGGCCTGGCAATCGCGGCAGAGGAGTGCCGCCAGGGGCCGGTAATAAGCGACCAGGCTCTCCAGGTATGCCGGCCGGCAGGCTGGACACCCAATGCTGTTTAGCTCCAGGCTCATCCCCCTTAATCCCAAGTCGACATAAAGGCGCCAGGCCAGGTCAATGACCTCGGCGTCCAGGGCCGGGTCGGCCTCTCCGATGGCCTCGAAGCCGACCTGGTGGTGCTGGCGAAAGCGTCCTGCCTGCGGGCGGTCGTAACGGAAGATAGGGGCAAAGTAGTAGAGCTTGACTGGCTGGGGCAGGTTGTGCATCCCGTGCTGGATATAGGCCCGGCAGACCGGGGCGGTCCCTTCCGGACGCAGGGTCAGGTTCGCGCCCCCTTTATCCTGAAACGTATACATCTCCTTATCCACGATGTCCGTGCCCTCGCCCACGGTGCGTACGAAGAGGGCCGTCTCTTCGAAGACTGGGGTATCTATCCGCTGGTAGCCGTAATGGCGGCACAGCCCCTCTGCCACCTCCTGGACGTACCGCCAGTAAGGCTGGTCTGGAGGGAGTATATCCTGGGTTCCGCGGGGAAGGGAGTACATGTGAGTGTCCTTGCCAAATTCTGCCGCCAAGATTAGGATACAATAGGGGCATAGCTTTGTAAAGGGACGGTGGAGTGTTGATAGTCAATGTGCGCGTTCAGCCCCGGGCCTTCCATAACGAGATCATCCGTCAGGAGGGGGATATCTGGTGGATACGGCTAGCCGCTCCCCCAGTGGAGGGCAAGGCCAACGCCGCCCTGGTCACTTTCCTGGCCGAGGTGCTGGACCTCCCCAGAGGCCAGCTCACCATTACCAGAGGCTTGTCCGGCCGTCAGAAGGCAATGGCCATCGAGGGGATGGTGGGGGAAGAGGTCCAACGGCGTCTCCGGGAGGCGGTGGCGAAAAGGCCTTAGCCGCAGGACCAGGTCCGCAGATTACGCAGATTTCAAAGATTTCTCAGGTAAGGGGGTAAT
>JAUYDP010000289.1 GCA_030691805.1 Dehalococcoidia bacterium
GGGGCCGTCCCTGACCCCGACCGTCAGCATCGGGGCCTGTCCTGAACGGAGTGAAGGGACGATGCCGACTGCGGAAGTAATTCAACACTCTCGTTTAGGTTCTTTGACTTTCCGTGAGGCCTTCGCTATAATCCGCCCACGAATAAAGAAGGAGGTGCCGGATGGACCTGACTCAAAAAACCCGAGACTTCGCCCTTCAATGGGATGCTGATTTGGTGGGGATTGCGCCGGTTGACCGTTTTGAGAACGCCCCGCCTGGGAGGCGTCCCCAGGACCTTTTACCGGCGGCGCGGTCGGTGGTGGCTATAGGGGTGGTGATTAATAAAGGAGTGATGAATGCCAACCGCATTGCTTTTCACGGGCTGCGCCATGCCATTTTCCCCTACATGGTCTACGGCTATACCCAGATAAATGATCAGCTAACGGCCATCGCCCATCATCTGAGCCGCATGCTCGAAAGGGAGGGCCACGTAACACTTCCTATCCCACCCAGCTCTCCTGCCGACGGGCTGACCTCCATGGCCGCCTTCTCTAATCGCCATGCCTCAGTGGCCGCCGGACTGGGCCAGTTCGGCTGGAATGCTCTGCTCATCACGCCACAGGTTGGCTCCCGCCTTCGCCTGGTATCCCTGATTACCGAGGCCGATCTCAGGCCGGATCCCTTGTCAACGGGGGAGCCTATCTGCGATGTAGAAAAGTGCCGTTATGCCTGTGTGCGCGTGTGTCCCACCGGAGCTCTCAGCATTGATAAGGGAGCAGAATTCAACATTGGGGGACACGAATTCCGCTATGGGATTACCGACAAGTGGAAGTGCAAGCTGGGAGTAGGCGGCATAGCCAAGGGGGCAATGGGGGTTACACAGCTACCTGTGCCGAATGAAATGACTCCGGAGTTGTTCCTGGAGCTAAGCAGAAAGGAGGACGTCTGGCAGCGAGCAGAATACGCCGCTCTGGGACGGACCTCCTATTGCGGCCGTTGCATAGAAGCCTGCCCCGTAGGCCGGTAGTCAGGCTAAGATGAAATCCAGGGGCTGTTTCGGCTATACTGAATAGACAGGCAACGTATAGCCTAGTTGGGAAGGAGAGGTACTTAATGGAAGAGGAGAGGGCGGCGCCACGGGGGCCCTTGGCATGGCTTAGCCAAAACAAAGCGGCGAGCGCCGTTATCTTTGTCCTGGTTGTAGTCCTGGTCACCGGGGCAATAGGACTCTGGGAGTCACCGGTCAAGTTTATGGGTAACAGCCTGCGCCCAGTGGCTTCGGTCCAGTCCTTCGCGCAGGGACAGACTAACTTCGACGCCAAGCTGATCTGGAGTTCCCTGAGCGAGGACCTGGTCCAATCGCTGGAAAGCCAGGGACAGGAGGTGTCATCCATACAGAGCCAGTTGGACACCCTGAAAGACACCGGCGTCCGCTACACTGGGGTAGCCTATGTGGGAGGCTATCGGGCAAACAACGGTGAGGCATACTACCTTTACGTTTTCTCCCGCAAAAACGGATCAAGCGCCGACGTGGAATCGGTTCCTTACGTCTTTGTGGTGAATAAAAGCGGTAAGATAGACCGGATAGAGTAGGAGGCAGCATGGCTGGGATTTCCCGGCGGTTGGGGCCAATTCTGGCGGGCATCCTTCTTGGTACAGCGTCCTGTGCCCCTGCTATCCAGACGGGAGCTTATCCCAACAGCAGCCTGCTGGCTGAGACGGGTTGGCTGGCCCAACATCTGCAAGACTCTAACGTTCGCATCGTTGATGTAAGAGGCGCAAACAGCTACGAAGAAGGACACCTCCCCGGCGCAGTGTATGTCAACATGGGAGACCTGGTGGACCAAAAAGCGCCCATCCGTGGAATGCTGGCCACCCAATCGCAAGTCGAAGCCTTATTAGGCCAAGCGGGAATCAGCCCCGCGACGACTGTAGTGGTTTACGACGACAACGGGGGTCTCTGGGCCGCCCGGTTCTTCTGGATTCTGGACTACCTGCAACACAAGGACGTGCGCATCCTGAACGGCAGCTTCGCCAAATGGACCAAAGAAGGGCGTCCGTTAAACAAGGACACCCCCAAAGTGCAGACAATGGAGTACAAAGGGAACCCGTTGCCAGCGCGCTCGGTTAGCCGCGATGGGATCCTGGGAAAGCTACAAGACCCCGGTCTACGCCTGGTAGACGCCCGGACGCAGGGGGAATACCAGGGGCAGGACCTGGCGGGCAACAAAAGGGGTGGCCATATCCCTGGCGCCGTCAATATCGAATGGGGACGCAACCTTGACCAGACAGGCGCCTGGAAGAGCGCCCAGGAACTGCAAAAAATGTACGAGGCGGCCGGGGTAACCAGGGATAAGGAGATCGTAACCTACTGCCAGACAGGGGTGCGGGGCGCCCATGATTATTTCACACTCCGTCTTTTGGGATACCCAAGGGTGGGCCTCTATGACGGCTCATGGGAGGAATGGGGGAACGATACCGCCTTACCGGCGGAAAAATAGTGGCCAGGGTAGCCAGATGTCTGGCCCTGTTGGGGCTAGCAGCTATATTGGCAGGCTGCAAGCTGCCCGCCGTAAGCGCGCCGGGACAGCTTCCGACTGATCCAGCAAGGCAACGCCTCGTTTCTGATCTCGTCAGGAGGATTCCTGAAGGCGGTTCAGTCTCCATCCAGCCTAATCTATTGAGCTACCTTGGAACAAAGTCGAGTCCATATCTCTTCCCAGTCACAGGGGATGCGGAATACGTTCTTGCTGATGTGGCCGCGTCGCCGGACCCGATCGTAATAAAAGGGCTCTACCTGAAGGTCCGCGAGTTGCTTGACTCCGGGCAGTACGGAGTGGTAGAGGCCAGCGACGGCCTGGCGCTCCTCCAGAAAGGCCTGGCAGGACAGAGGGGGCTGCCCAATGGTTTCTACGATTTCCTGCGCGCCCGCCCCAACGAGGAAGCCTTTCCCCTCCAGGCGCGCTTTGGTGACGACCTGGAGATGGTGGCCTATGATTACCGGACCTCCGGGGAAGACCTGGTAAACCTGACGACCTTCTGGCGGGCGGTGCGCCCCTTGGAAGGCGATTACCGGCTGGTATTTCTGCTCGCTCCCATTCTAGGTCTACAGCCCGATGCTTATGAGGACGGAAGTCCGGCATCCCTCTGGTACCCTCCGAAGGAATGGCAAAGCGGCGAGGTCATTAAGGTTGAATTGGCGCCTGCGGTCTTCAGCAGGGGCACCCGAACCGTCCAGGCGAGTGTCTACCGCCAGACTGGACCGAATAGCCGGGTTGCCCTATCGGGCGTTATCTCCGGAGAGGCGAATCCGGATGGCGTAGTCCGTGTGGTTGACCTGGCAAATCCTCGTAGCGAAAAGGTACCCCTGTCATCTTTCCTTGGCCTCCCGTTCGAGGCCGCACCAGCCTCCGGCGCTGGCGCCCTTTTAGCGCCTGCCCGCAGGAGTAATCCCGTTGCCTTTTCCCTTTGCGGCAAGCCTCTGGACGACGCTTC
>JAUYDP010000298.1 GCA_030691805.1 Dehalococcoidia bacterium
CGCCATTGGGTATGATGGAGTAAAAAACTTAAAGACGCTGGGATAGAAATTGGAAATAGCAGAGTAACTATCGAAAAATGTCATGCTGAGCGCAGCGAAGCATCCCAGCGTACGCCAGCAGTCGGGTCCGTTGAAGGCGAAGACCCTTCGTTTCGCTCAGGGTGACATATTGGTAAGGGATTTTACAGGATGACGATCTTGTTGGGTGTTTAAGTGTTTGCTAGATCATTAAGATGTATACCGTAACCGTAAGATGTATACCGTAACCGTCAAGGAGCATTTCGACGCCGCCCATAGCCTTCGGGGCTACTCGGGGCGCTGCGAGCGCCTGCATGGCCACCGCTTTGAGGTGGCCGTGACTCTGTCTGGCGACCGCCTCAACGAGATCGGTATCCTTTACGACTTCACGGAGCTAAAAGGACACCTGAAGGAGCTTATTAATCTCCTGGACCATGTGAACCTTAACGAGGTGCCCCCCTTCGATTCGCAGAACCCTTCGTCGGAGAACCTGGCCCGGTTCATATACGGCGAGCTTAAGGGGCGGCTAGGGGCATCGGCGGGCTTGCTGGCGAAGGTCCAGGTTTGGGAGTCGCCCGAGGCCTGGGCAGTGTATGAAGAGTAAAGGGCTGCGGCCATGACGCCTCGCGTCTCTCTCATCATTCCCAACTGGAACGGAGAGACATTGCTTCCCACCTGCCTCAATTCACTGCGCCGCCAGACGTACCGGGATTTCGAGGTAGTGGTGATGGACAACGCCTCTTCCGATGGCAGCCTAGAGCTGTTGCACCGGGATTACCCGGAGGCGCGGATAGTATCATTGCCTCGCAACCTCTTCTTCGCCGGGGCCGTTAACGCCGGCATCCGGCTGACCGAGGGGGAGTTGGTGGCCCTTTTGAACAATGACACCGAGGCCGAGGACCATTGGCTGGAAGAGTTGGTGGCGGCCCTGGATGCCCATCACGAGGCGGGAATGGCCGCCAGCAAGCTGCTCCTCTTCGACCGGCGGGACATCATTCAGAGCGCCGGAGACTTTTACCGCCACAGCGGTGTGCCGGGGAACCGGGGAGTATGGGAGAAGGACAACGGGCGTTACAGTGAGCCGGGCGAGGTTTTCGGGGCCTGCGCCGGCGCCGCCCTCTACCGGCGTTCTATGCTGGAGGATGTCGGGCTGCTGGACGAGGACTTCCGGGGCTACTGCGAGGATGTGGACCTGAGCTTCAGGGCGCAACTGGGCGGATACCGGTGCATCTACGCGCCGGCAGCCAGGGTCTATCACCGGCTGAGCGCCACGGGGGGAGGCCCGGTGGCCAGCTATTTTTGTGGACGGAACTTCATCAGCGTGGTGGTCAAGGATATGCCGGGTGCGCTGCTGCGCCGCTACTGGCACCGAGTCCTGGGGGCACAGGTCGGATACGCCTGGCATTCCTTGCGCCATTCCCGGGAGCCGGCGGCCAGGGCCAGGCTTCGGGGGCAGGCGGCGGCCCTGCTGCAACTGCCGTTGATGCTAAGGAAGCGCCGGACCGTACAGGCCTCACGCCGCGTTAGCGACGAATATGTGGACTCCATACTAACTCACTACCCTAATCGTAGGGGCGATTCATGAATCGCCCCTACGGATTGACCGGACATCAAGAGGGGGCTGCATGAATCGGCCCTACGGATTGACAAGACATCAAGAGGGGGCTGCATGAATCGCCCCTACGGATTGACCAGAGATCAAGAGGGGGCTGCATGAATCGCCCCTACCTCTCAATAATCATTCCTGCCTATAACGAGGCGCGGAGGATACTTTCCACGCTTCAGCAGATATATGCGCACCTTTCACCGAAGAGCTACTCGTCAGAGGTTCTCGTGGTGGACGATGGCAGCGAAGACGGCACCGGGATGATTGTGCGGGAATTCGGGGCATGCCACCCCGAGGTCCGGCTGATTCAGAACCCGCACCGGGGAAAGGGCTACGCGGTCAGGACAGGCATGCTGGAGGCTCGTGGGGATTACCGCTTCCTGTGCGATGCCGACCTGTCCATGCCCATCCAGGAACTGGACCACTTTTTGCCGCCTGCGCGGAACCATTTCGACGTGGCGGTGGGGTCACGGGAGGGGCAGGGCGCCCGACGCTACGGTGAGCCAAGGTATCGCCACCTGATGGGGCGGGCTTTTAATCTCATTGTCCGTGCTGTGGCCGTGCGCGGCCTTTCAGACACCCAGTGCGGCTTCAAATGCTTCCGGGGCGAGGTTGCAGAGGCTATCTTCCCGCTTCAAACGACCTGGGGATTCGGATCGGATGTGGAGATACTCTTTATCGCTCAGAAGCGCGGTCTCATTATCGTAGAAGTGCCTATTGCCTGGTATCATCAGAAGGAGAGCAAGATAAAACCCCTTCAGGATACTACAGCTATGCTACGTGAGACCCTTCAAGTCCGGTGGAATTACATTCGTGGCCTATACGGCTAAGATCATCCATGCTTCTGGAAGAATGCACCTCTAAGTGTAGAGACGCCCCGGTGGGGCGTCTCAGCCCAATACGCAAGCAAGCTCCAGCCTGGCCCAAAATCCGCCAGCATCATTAAATCGGTCACAGACCAGCATCATCAAGCACCACCAACCACCAATGAACAACGACTGAACAACGACTGAACAACTATCGAACCATCAATGAAGCACAACGAAGCACCGGCGGGGTTGGGAAACCAGGGGCCGGCACAATGAAGCACGGGCGGGGATATTGGGGCGGCGGCCTTGCACTGATCATGCTAGCCTATCTATCACTGGGCAGCGCCTATGCCCTCA
>JAUYDP010000313.1 GCA_030691805.1 Dehalococcoidia bacterium
ATAATCTCATCCTCGGGGGCAGTGAGGGCCTCTCTCATGGTCAGGATATCCTCGAGGTCTTCTAGCTTGTTCAACAAAGACTCATAGTCCTCAAAGCGAGTAACCACAGCCTTCGGCTTTCCGTATTGTGTCACATATAGAGGGACTCCATGCTTTTCCAGTTCCGACATTAGAGTTCCCAATCTATTCTTTAGTTCGCTAACCGTTATAATCTTCGTAGGCATTTAAGTGCGCCCTCCTTCAACATACACCTTCTCGTCCAATATATTGTACAAATGTTTGTCCGTAATATCCATCAAGAAGGAGCACGGGTTTTGGCGGCGGCCCCGTGAGAGCATTGAGCAATCGGATAGGAGGGGCTTTCTAGCCCCTCCGGAGTCAAACCGCAGCCGTTTCTCCTTCTACAGCCTACGGCAGCTCCTTCGCCCGCTTAGAAGCATCCGGCACCAGGTTCTGACTCAAGAAGGCGGCGTAGTGGGCGGCCCCCTGGCCAATTACCAGGCTGATCACAATGTCAGTGGGCCAGGCAGCGCCGAAGTAGAGTAAATCCGCCGCCACGGCCAGCAGATAGGCGTAGACAACAGGCAGCAGGGGCCTGGTAAAGTGACCCAGGGCCGCCGCCAGGGCCGCCACGGCCAGGATATGGCGCTGCGGGAAGGCCGAGTGGCTGGCCCAGGGTAGCAGCCATTCCTGGGGCAACGAGTTCTCCAGTTGTGAATACGGCAGCGCCCGGTCGAACCGAGCGCCAAGCCATTCCACTATTGCGTACACCAGAAGTCCGGTTACGCCCACAACCACTATGCCTTTATTCAAGCCCCTCCAACCGGTCCGAGCAGCCGCAAGTAAGACCAGCACCGCCATAGTTGGGTAGATCACCTGCCCGTTGCCGAGGACCTGATAGATGCCCTCCGCCCATTGGGGATCGAACCGCAGGAGAAGCGGGTTTGTAACCGAATTATCGAAGTTCCGCATCAGGTCGTGAACGATTCGTAGACCCTTGTAGTTGATGGCCCAGCCTCCGAGGTACCCACCACCAGCCAGGACGCCCAGCATGACAGTAAGGCGGATAGCGCGAGCAGGTACGGGGTCCCTGGCCCAATCCCCGGTTGTACGGGGCACGAATACATAAGCGTAAGCCCTCTTGAGCCATCGCAGCCCTCCCGCCAGACCCAGGAACCAGCCCAAGCGGTTAACGGTTAGCACGGCAACCAATCCGTCCATAGCCCCGATGAACGCCCCGGCCGCGACATCCGTCGGGTAATGGGCGCCCAGATAGATGCGGGTCACGGCCACAACGAAGGCGTAGAACGCCACCGGCCAGCGGCTGGCGGGCCAGAAATACCCTAGAACCAGGGCCAGTCCGACCGTCTCCCGAAGGTGGCCGCTGGGAAAGGTCGGGAAGAGCATCCATATCTTGCGCCATTCGGGGTCTATGATGGCGGCCGTTATGCTTACGAAGGGGCGCTCCCGCAGGCCGAACTGCTGAGTGAACGGGATGGTCAAAGACCCCATCACCAGTGCGATGACCACCGCCATTATCGCCCAAGGGGCATCCCACTTGCGCCTAAGCCAGACATAGAGCAGGCATGGCGCAATTAGGGCCACATAGTCAATGCCGGGATCGTTAAGGAGCAGGAGGATTAGCTTGGTTACCTCCGGGCGGCTCCAGCCGTTTACCAACAAGTAAATTCGGGTATCCCACTCCAGCCATGCGCCGGTGACCTGTAGGGCCGCCCATCCTAGTAGCACGGAGATCAAAAAGGTTGCCGCCGGAGCGACCACCAGGCCCGCGATGGAGAGAAACGCCTCCAGGATTAACCAGATGCGGCCCCTCGGCCTCCTGACGCCCCGACCCTGGTTTTTACGCTTCACCGTGACACATCGCCAAAAGCGCCAAACCCGCCCTGGCCACCGCCCTGTGATGCCATGGCCGGAACGCGGGATGGCCGGTTCGTGGCGGTCTCTGCCGTGGCCAGTAAGAGATCGGCTATCTCTTCCTGGGCGCCCGGCCGGTCAACTCGGGACATATTCTCTAGCCATAAGGCGGGCCGGAAATCCTGCTCTTCCAACAATCGCAGCGCCCGGACGAGCGCCGGCCCCGGCGGGGCATAAGCACCGATACCTGATTCCAGAACAAACCTCAGGTTACCCTTCTCCTGGCCCGGCAGCGCGCTCATAACCAGTAACGGGCGCCGGGCAGCAACGGCCTCGGCTACGGTCAATGCGCCAGCCTTGGCCACCACCACATCACTGGCGTGCATCCAGCGGGCCATATTATTCACAAAACCCAATACCCGGACTGGAAGGCCTTTGGTCGAGAGAGAGCGTCGCAGGCGCTCATTCCTCCCGCAGGCCACGACCACCTGGGAATGGGGCAAGGTCCGGACGATAATACGAGCCGCTGGTTCAAGAGGGCCGGACCCCTCGCCTCCTCCCGACACCAGGACCACTGGCCTTTTGGAATCAAGGCCCAACTCCGCCCGAAGCCTGGCCATATCCTCACCGGACCCGTCTCCCATTCTAAAATCGTCGGCCACCGGCAAGCCGAGGGAGTATACGGCCTCACCAGGGCACCCGGCGGCCACCATCTCCCGGCCCGCCTCAGCCGTCGGCGCCAAATAGAGGGCGGCCCCGCAATCCTGCCAGGAAGCATGGATATCCAGAAGATCGGTTACCATTACAGCCACAGGAATGTCCAGACCCAGGCGCTTCAATGCCCGAATCGCTGCCCCGTGGCACAGGGGATGCACGGAAATCACGAGGTCTGGACGCTGTTGTCCAAGTAGACGGGCCACCCCACCTTCCAGCGCCCTCGCTATGGCAGTTACCCACCGTTGGTTGTCCGTCACCCGGTAGGCGATTCCCCACAACGTCGGCGCTCTTACTATTGCTGCGCCGTAGAGGCGGACGATTCTAGAAAGCAGGTCCGGTCCTTCGAACGGGTCGGTGACGGTAACCTTGGCCGCGCCCCTG
>JAUYDP010000327.1 GCA_030691805.1 Dehalococcoidia bacterium
GGCCGTCTGCTGCGCCAGAGCCGGAAGGACGGCCCTTACCGTCTAAGGGCTCTTACGGTGGAAGATGCCTCCAGCACGGTGGTCAACTTCCTTAGCCGCCCCTATACCACCACGGCCTACACCTACGGCCAGTTCGAGTGGGAGGGGGCCACCCTGAACGCGACCAGCTACAGCGACGCGGGCGTGGACCTGGACGGGGACGGCGCTTACGACTATCTGCGGGTCAGCCTGAGCATCACCGCCACCCAGGCCGCCACCTACACCCTGGCGGCGGACCTGGTGGACAGCGCCAGCAGCCTCATCACCTCCACCCAGGTGACCACCCTGACCCTGGCCTCTGGTTCCAACTCGACTCACCTGGAGTTCCCCGGTCGGGCCATCTACCTGAATAGGGTAGACGGGCCCTATACCGTGACCCGGGTCCTCCTGCTGGATGCCAGCGGCACCGTAGCGGACCAGCAGATGGCGGCCCACGCCACCCGTCCCTACACCTACACCGCCTTCAGCAAGCCCCTGGTGTCCCTCACGGGGAGCTACCAGGACTATGGCCAGGACAGCGACGGCGACGGCAAGTACGACCGGCTGGTGGTGGTCATAGGTGTGTCCCCTAGCATCTCAGGCACCGTGGTGGCCAGCGGCCGCCTGCTGGATAGCAGCGGCCGGGAAATCCTGTGGTCCACCAGCAACGCCTCGCTGGAGGCTGGGACGGGCCTGACGGTGACCCTGCCCTTCAGTGGCACCATCATCAACGCCAGCACCCGCAGCGGGCCCTATGTCCTGCGGGACCTCTACGTGTACCACACCGGGGACCCGGAGCAGGGGACCTCGGCAGCCCAGGCCCATACCACCGCGGCCTACAACTACTGGGACTTCCAGGGGGGGATGAGGGTCTATTTGCCCGTCCTATTCAGGCAGCGCAGCGGCGGCTGGTAGCGGCTGGGTGAGTGTGGCTGGCCCTTGGTGCACCTGCAACCCCCCTTGCCGCAGAACTTGGGCCGCTCCAAGAGGGAGCCCCGCAGGAGGCGATGGCGCCCCATGAGCTCCCGCTCCACTCCCCGGCGCTCGGCGGTCAAGCGGGCCACGTGTTGTCGCAGACGGCTGGCCTCTTCCAAATCCATCAGAACACTTCAATGTAATATATAGTGTTCTGTTTATAGCCCAAAAGAAACCGGTGTCAAGACCTTTTCTACACCGGATAAAAACAGCCTATTCTGAATTCAGATCAGACCCCAATTCCTTATGGTGAAACTTCAGGAGATAAAAGGCCCTTTTGTCTGCATTGCCTTGTGTCGTGCGGCGGGACCTAGGCCTTTTCCGTTGAAAACTCCTCCTCAAAGCCCTATACTAAGGGCGTATTTGACAACGGGAGGGACCTGTCATGTCCAGTAATGGTGAGGAGCTCCGATACACCTCCTCGGGTATACCCCTGAAGCCTGTCTACACCCCGCAAGACCTGGAAGGCCTGGACCTGGAAAAGGATATAGCCCAACCCGGCCAGTACCCCTTCACCCGAGGCCTCTATCCCACGGGCTACCGTAAGTTCACCTGGATGAAGCGGGAGGTTAGCGGCTTCGGCCTGCCGGAGGAGACCAACGCCCGCCAGAAGTTTCTGATGCAGCACGGCCAGGAGGCTTACGCCGGCCAGCCGACGGTTAACCTTATATTCGACCTGCCCACGGAGCAGGGATGGGACTCGGATGATCCCATGGCCGAAGGGGAGGTAGGTAGGTGCGGCGTGATCTGCAACTCCGTCGAGGATATGGACCGGCTCTTCGATGGCCTTCCTCTGGAGAATATCAATACCAGCTTCATCATCTACGCACCCTCTCCGGTAATGCTGGCCATGTATATCGTGGCTGCCGAGAAGCGAGGCACCCACCGGTCCAGGCTGGCCGGAGTAGCCACCAATAACTCCCTGGCCGGCCATATGGGGTCCAACTTCCAGGCCTTCCCACCGCGGCCGAGCCTGCGCATGACGGTGGACCTGATGCGTTTCTGCACCAAGGAGATGCCCCTCTGGAACATCATCAACTTCGACGGCTACAATATTCGGGACGCCGGCTGCACCGCGGTTCAGGAGGTGGCCTTCACCATGTGCTTGGCCCTCGAGGTGATACAGTCCTGCATCCAATCGGGCATGGTGATTGACGAGTTCGCCCCCCGGCTCTCCTTCTTCTGGTCGTCCCACAGCCACTTCTTCGAGGAGATAGGCAAGATCAGGGCTGCCCGCAGGATGTGGGCCAGGATCATGCGGGAGCGATTCGGGGCCGTGAACCCCCGCTCCTGGTATATGCGCTGCCATACCCAGACGGCGGGATACACCCTGACCGCAAAGGAACCCCTTAACAACATCGCCCGCACCGCAATCCAGGCCCTCGCCGCCGTCCTGGGCGGCACCCAGGGCTTACACACCAACTCCTACGACGAGGCCTACTGCATCCCCTCCGACGAGGCCGTGCGCGTGGCGGTCAAGACCCAGAAGATCATCGAGCACGAGACTGGCGTCTGCGACGTCGCCGACCCCCTGGGCGGATCATATTATGTTGAGTGGATTACCAGCCAGATGGAACAGGAAGCCTTGAAGTATATTCAGCGGGTGGACGACCTGGGGGGTTTTGTGGCCGCCATTGAGAAGGGCTACATTCAGGCGGAAATCTCCGGCGCCTCCTTGCGCTACCAGCGGGAAGTGGAGAGCGGCCAGCGAGTCGTGGTTGGCGTCAACAAGTATGCCTCCGAAGCCGCCGCCGAAATCTGCTCCTTCGAGTACAACCCGCGCCTCAGGGAGATCGCCGTCGAGAGGCTCAAGGAGCTGCGGCAGCGGCGGGACAACAGCCGGGTACAGCAGTGTCTGGGAGCCATAAAGGCCGCCGCCTCGGAGCAGTCCGTTCCCGTCATGCCCCTCCTGATCGAGGCGGCCCGGGCCAACGCCACCCTGGGAGAGATGATGGGCGCCATGCGGGAGGTATTCGGCCTCTTCGACCGCCAGCCGGTGCTGGCGAAGTCGGGGTGTTAGGCCGGCATGGCGCCGATTGGGCATGTTCCGTGAGTCCGCGTGGCTCGTGACGCGTGGCGATTCTGCCGAATAAATTCGGCGCTACCGTGGGCGCCCAGCGCCGAATTCATTCGGTATTTCTATGAACAAAGTAAGAGTCTGGTATGACGCCGAGGCTGACTTCATTGAAGTAATCTTTGAGCAGACGGAAGGCTATTTCCGCCAGACAACCTATGATCAGGTAATGGAAAAGGTAGACATGGAGGGGCGAGTCATTGGTTTCTCTATCCTTAATGTCACTGCCCTAATGGGGAGACCTCTCGATATCGACCTAGTAAGCACGCCCGACTGAACTAATCCTGAGGCTATTACTTGAAGGAATTGCTCGTTGCCATACACCGGGAAGAACTATCGGAACGAGGGTTCCTAGTGACCAGTGACGAGTTGCCGGGCCTGGTGGCCCAAGGCCGTACCGTGGCGGAGACCCTGGAGATAGCCCAGGACGTGGCCCGCAAGCTCATGGAGTCCTATCG
>JAUYDP010000050.1 GCA_030691805.1 Dehalococcoidia bacterium
CCATGTCCTGGGTCCCTTTGATGGGGAAACCGCAGTGAACGTGGAGCGCCCCCTTGGGCGCGCCGGTGGTGCCGGAGGTGTAGATAATCATCATGGGGTCTTCGGCCTCGGTCTGCTCAGTGGGATAGGTCCGGGGCCGGCCGGCCATGGCTTCGTGCCACCAGACGTCGCGGCCTTCCTTCCAGGGAACCTGGTTTCCCATCCTCCGGTAAACCAGCACATGCTCGACGCTGGCCGACTCACCGGCCGCCTGGTCTGCGACCTCTTTCATAGGGATCACCTGGCCCCGCCGGTAGAAACCATCAGCGGTTATGAGGAGGCGGGCGTCGCTGGCTTGCAGGCGTGACGCCACGGCCGCTGGCCCGTAACCTGAGAAGATGGGGATATAGATAGCGCCTATCTTGGAGCAGGCCAGGGTGGCCATGGCCACCTCCGGGGTCATGGGCATGAAGATGCCCACCCGGTCCCCCTTGCCTATCCCCAACGCCCTCAAAGCGTGGGCCAGGCGGTTGGTCTCGGTCCAGAGCTCCCAGTAGGTGAGCTTGCGTACCTGGCCGTCCTCACCCTCCCAAATCAAGGCCAGCTTATTCCGGCGGTGGGACTCCACGTGCTTGTCCAGGGCGTCCCGCACGTAGTTGTAACGTCCGTCAATGAACCACCGGGTCCAGGGGACTCCCCTGGACGTGTCCATTACCCGGGTATATGGCCTGTACCATTCCAGCTTCAGGTCTTTGACCACGGCGTCCCAGACCCACTCGGGGTCCTGATTAGAACGCGCCAGTAACTCCTGAAAGTCCTTGATTTTATAGCGGCGCATGAACCGCCAGAGGCGCGAGCGCCGGAATTGCTCCCGGCCTGGACGCCAGACGATCTCGGTTTCTAAGCCTTGCATAATCGTACCTTCACAAAGACTGCTGCCTAATCTTCTCGGCGACTCGATCAGGACTTGGGCCGCTTGAACACCAATTGGTATGCGAGGTGAGGGATCTCTGCGGAGTCGCTGACCAACTCCCATCCCTCCTCGCCCCGCTGGTTCGCCCAGGCAAAAAGCTCATTACTCTTCCAGCCTGCCAATTCACTGCCATTGACCCAGCGTGGTCTTCCCCCCTCACACCCGACGAAAAGATACTCCCATTTCTGCATGGCTCAAAGCCCTCTCCATGAAAATCAGACCAGGTTGCATGAAACACCCCGAATTTCACAAACAAGCTGTGCAAGATTGGGTTGATCGGGTCGTGGGTGCGCCAGATTCTCAACGGATAGGCATCGGGGCTTAGGGGGAACCAGATTCCCAACGGATAACGGATAACGGATAACGACGGATAACGACGGATAACGGATGACAATGGATAACGGATGTAGCGGGCCAGGGCTGTGCTGGCCAAAGGCCAGGCCCTTCTCCGCATCCGCTGTATCCGTTTGGTTCCATTCTAGTCGCACTGTCCTTAGCAGTTGGGTTACGTCTAGACACTGCCTATCCGTTGAGAACTTGGCACGTCCTCGTCACTGCTCTTTTGTCCGCAGACACACCTGAAATTCGGGTTGTTTCATGCGAACAGGCGGGACGCCTGTTCCACTTTTCGTAACGAATAGCTTACTCCTCGATGATGGCCACGGCCCGCACCCAGCCGCCGCTTCCCCTCTCTATCTTGATAGGGAAGGCAGCTACCTTGAAGCCATATGGCCGGGGGATCTGGTCCAAGTTCGTCAGGTTCTCGATGTGCAGGTACTCCTTCTCCCGGCCCACCCAATGGGCGGCCCAGAGTCGGTCCTTTACGCCCGCCTTGAACTCGGCTACCATGTCAACGAAGGGGCGGTCAAAACCCCAGGCGTCTATCCCCATTACCTTGATCCCTTGCTCAACCAGCCAGAGGGTGGCCTCCCGGCTCATGCCCGCATGCATATTCTCATAGCCGGGCTCGAAGAAGTGCTTGGTGGTGGTATCCGTGCGGATGAGGATGATGTCCCACGCCTTGATCTTGTAGCCTATCTTCCTGAGGGCTCCCTGAACGTCCTCTATGGTGATAAGCTCGCCCCGCTGCTTGTGCGTAAGGTCCAGCACCACCCCGTCGCCATAGCACCACTCCAGAGGGATCTGGTCGATGGTGCGCGCGGGCTTGCCCTCTGAGGTGGGCCAGTAATGATACGGGGCATCCATGTGGGTGCCGGCGTGGGTCACCGCGGTGACCGTCTCCGCAGCCCCGAACTTACCCTCCGGGAGGTCCTGTGGGTCCAAGCCGAAAACGGGGCAGAAGTTACGGGCTCCCTCCTCGTGCGTCTGATAGCTCACCTGGGCTTGGATGATCTTATTCGGGTCGTTCCGTATCGGGACGCTCAGGTCTATGATCCTCACCGGCATCGGCGTTTGTCTCCTTCCTTTCAACATAAAGGTGCGATATTGGTACGTGCTCGCCAGTGGTCGGGCCCCGCCCCACCCCAGGGAGAGGAAGATGGGGGGACAACCCCCCCCAACCCCCCGGCCTGTCGGCGCCGTTTACCCGAGGGAGAGGGCGGGACAATCCAAGCCCGAGTGACGCCCCTCGGTCTCCCCGACCTGCCGGCTGCCTGCAAGGCAGTGAGAGCTGGGAACGCCGCCCTAACTGCTCTTGCTCCTCGTTCCCTGTTCCTAGAAACTCACCTTGTCCAGCCCCTTCAGGCCCAGGATCTGGCGGGCCTCCTGGGAGCTGGCGGGTTCCAGGCCCAACTCCCAGGCAATGCGTATAATCTTTTCAACCTGTTCGGCATTGCTCCTGGCCAGGGTTCCCCGGCTCGCGTAGGTGCTGTCCTCAAGTCCCACGCGAACGTGTCCGCCCATGAGAAGGGCGGCCGTGCCCATGGGGATCTGGTGCCGACCGGCGGCGCAGACAGACCAGGTGAACTCACCTATCTGGCGGCGGGCCGTCTCTTCCAGGAAGACCAGATTCTCGACGGTGGCTGGGATGCCTCCCAGGATGCCCATTACAAACTGCATGTGTACGGGCTTCCGCAATATCCCAACCTCTATCAGGTGGGCCGCGTTGTTGATCATGCCCGTATCATAGATTTCCGCTTCGGGCTTGGTGTCATGCTGGTTCATGGTGCGGCAGAAGTGCTTCAAAGCCCTGAAGGTGTTGGCAAAGACATAGTCTTCGGTGTTCTCCAGGAACGGCTTTTCCCAGTCCAATTTGAAGTCTTTGATCTTCGCCGCTACCGGATAGAGGGCGAAATTCAGTGATCCCATATTGAAGGAGGCCAGCTCCGGGCGTAATCTGGGGACAACCTGGATGCGCTCTTCCAGCGACATGCCGATGCCGCCTCCCGTAGTGATGCAGAGCACCATATCGCAACGAGCCTTTACCTTAGAGGCGACCTCCCAAAACAGATCCGTGTCGCATGTAGGCCGACCTGTTTCCGGGTCGCGCACGTGAACATGGGCCACGGCTGCTCCGGCAGAATGGGCCCTTACCGCTTCGTCGGCTATCTGGTCAGGGGTTATGGGCAAGTACGGGGTCTGCGAGGGGACATGCACCCCTCCCGTAATAGCCGCCGTAATAATGCGCTTTGTGGTGGGCTTCACCGTGGTTCAGCCTCTAAGTCACTTGGTCTGAATACGTCATTCTGAGCGCAACGAAGAATCTCGCTCCGGACGCTAAACAGTCTTATTCGGTGCGTGTTAGATTCTTCACCTCCGCTCTTTTCGGACCCAAGCAACACTGATTATGACCCCGCTCCGACTCAGCTAGAATCGGCGTAATCTGCGTAATCTGCGAATTGGCTCCTACATCTTCAGGGACGGTATTCCGAGTAGCTCCCTGGCCTCTGCCGGTGATGCAATCTCCCGGCCCAGTTCGCGGCCGAACATGACGATCCTTGATACCAGTTGGGCGTTGTCTCTAGCCTTCTGCCCCTTCAGGTAATTGATGTTGTCCTCGAAGCCGACCCGCACGTGTCCCCCCAGAAGGATGGCCAGGGTGCAGGCCTGGATCTCCGTCTCCATGATGCCCAGGGTGGAGAACATAGCGCCGTCCGGCAACATGTCCACGTAGTTGGCGAGGAGCTTCGGGGTATAACGGACGGCTCCCTGGTTGACCCGGTTCATGCCCATGACGAAGCTGAGCCAGTAGGGCTTCGTCAGCAGGCCCTTCTCTATCAGATTGTAGACATCCTCCATCATGCCGGTGTTGTATACCTCGATCTCCGGCTTGATTCCCATGTCCAGCATCTTCTTGGCGTTGGTCTCGATGAAGGAGCGGGTCCAGGGGATGAGCATCTCCAGTCCCTTGTACAAGACGGCCCCAAGACCAACATTCAGGCTGGCCATCTCCGGCTTGGGCTCCATGGTCTTGGCCCCTTCCCAGACGTCTATCTTGGCCCCCGCCATCAAGTCTTGCACGCGAAGCGCCGGGGCAGTGCTATGCTGGAGGATGATATCGCATCCTTTAGCCCTTATCTTCTGGTCTATCTCCCGGAAAACATCGGGGTCATTAGTAGGAAGCCCGTCCTTATCCCTGGCGTGGATGTGGACAATAGAGGCCCCTTCATTCCAGCACTTGTAGACCTCCTCCGCTATCTCATCCGGATGATAGGGAAGGGCCGGGTTGGCCTCCTTGCCGTGGAAGTTGCTGGTAGGAGCGACGCAAACAACGAGCTTATTCGTACTTATCAATGCTTTCCTCCTAAAGCTATTATTAAACTTGCGCTATTGGCCTGGAGAACGGTTGCATTGTACTCAATTATTCGGGACATGTCAAGCAATATAGCCTTGGCCTGAAGTTTCACCATAAGGGAGGTTGCCCGCCTAGTTCCTGGGGAGCGGGGGCCCGAATTGGCGTCGGGGTCTTGGGTTGGGGACTTGGCAGGCGTGTATTCTCTTGGGATGGCGATGGGATAGGTGAGGTTACACGCCCAGTTTGCTGCCCTCGTTGGAAAAAGGGAACAGAATCCTAGGGTAGGGGACCCTTTTCTAGGGCTTGTAGCGGTGAAAGCGCTGGGGAGGATTGCCCGAGAGGTGGCCGGCCTCCTCGAGACTTCCTCCAGGAGCGGGCTGGCCTTGAGTGAGATGACGGTGCGCTCAGCTACTCTAGAGGATTTTTTCCTCAAACCAACCGGCCGGAGCATAAGAGGATGAAGAGCATTATCGCCCTCTACGCTACGAACGCCAGGGAGTTCAGCCGCGACAGGATGGCCGGCCTGTTTACCATCATAATGCCAGTCATGTTTGCAGCATTCTTCGGAATGGTTTTTGATGGGGGGGACAATCAGCTTCCCCATGATGTTCCTGTCCGGCATCGTCTTCGAGGCCCAACTCCTGCCGTCGTTCCT
>JAUYDP010000286.1 GCA_030691805.1 Dehalococcoidia bacterium
TCTCGATGCCCCTCTGCATGGGTGTCGTCCGAGCACCCCCGGTGCCATCGGGCTTGTCTTCCCACGCGCCGCAAAGGGTGTTGACATAGACACTGCCCACGGATACGGCTCCGAACTGCTGCAGGTAGCGGTAGAAGTGGAGGAAATACCAGGGGGGCTGGCTGTCGGTCATGAGACGGCACCGTTCAACGGGGATGGCGGAGATGCCCTGGGCTACCCGGTCCTTGACCTCGTCCAGCACTTCCTCATAGAAGTCGGCAACCTCCTTGCCGGATCTATCCAGGGTGCCCAGGACATACAGGGAGTGCATGCTCTTTTCGTCCAGGGGCGCCGGGACATGCTTGTTAAGGACACAGACTTCCGCCCACGTGGACGTGGAGCGGAATAGGTTCTTGCAGGCTTCGATGAGGAGGTCGTCGCGGTACTCCCGGCCGGTGGCCTTGGAAAGGTACTCGATGGCCTCATGGAGCTGGTTGACCACGTAGTCTATCTTGTTAGGGTTCAGGTCCCGGGCAGCGCCAACCCCCACGTCGATGCAGGTGTAGGGCACCTTCTTGTATTCCGAGACGTGCTCGTACCATTTGGCATGGGTGCAACAGATATGGCTGGTGAAGCAGAAGTCCGGCTTGGGGTACTTGCCTCCAAAAGCATACTCATCCAGGTACATCGCTCCAATGTAAAGGCGGAAGTAGGCGCAGAGGTCCCGAGCCCAGCCGTGGGACTCGGCCGCCTCCTGGCACCGAAGGGAGAAGTCCTTGTCGAAAGCAATGCTAGCCGCGTAGGGCTCCCCCGTGAGGTATACCACGTCCTCGCCCAGTCCGGCGGGTATGGGGTCCAGGGCCCATGCGCTTCCGATCCAGCGCAGCTTGCCAGGCTCTGCATAGCGCCGGTAATATTTCTGGCGCAGCTCTTTAGCCTTCTTCCAGCAATCCAGTTGCTTGGTAGGGTAAGTTTTCAGATCAACGGCCATTCTTGCTCCCCGGTCGGAACGAACTTCAACATATCCTAGAACAGGTCTTCCTGCCCCAGGGTCTCCAGGAACGCCTCCACTCGCACCCGGAACTGGCCGACGGGGACGGTCACGTCGAATTCCAAGAAGAGGCTTGGGATGCCATTGTCGTTTAGATAGGCGGTCAGAGGCGGGATGTCTGCCTCATGTGGGTCACAAAATTTCTGCTGGATGATGATGGCTCCCTTGGCATCGTACTCCTTGGCGAATTGGAGGATGCGCGGGAAGCGCCGGCGCTCCGGCCAGTCCTTTGTGGGGCAAGGGGTGCGGTCAACGTAACGAGCAGCAATGGCGTGAAGCGGGTCGCCGTTGGGCACTACTTCGTCCCAGAAATAGCGCGTGCCAGTGCAGTGGTCATCCGCCACCACCGTAGCGCCTACCGACTCGACCATCTTCAGGAATTCCGTGTCATCATCTTCGCTGCCTACGATTATCAGACGGGTGCCCGTCTCACGATCCAGATTGCGGTCCGGCAGCTCGGCCAGGAACTCCTCCAGAACCTTGTTGTGTTCCTCTTTATCTACCATCTGGCTGGAGACGACCATTTGCATCGCCTCGAGGCCGGTGAGGGGTGGGTTTGGCAGCTTCCGGTATTCGTAGACCTTCTTCATGAGCTGGCGATTGCGGTTCATCACCTCGATGCCATGCTCCATGTCCTGGTTGGAGACCGGCTTGCCAACCCATTCCTCCAAAGACTTCTGGAAGGCTTCCAACTCCCCGCGGAAGAAGGGCTTGGAGCTTGGGCGTTGAACGTGGTGGGGCATGCAGAGGTAGTAGCTGAAGTCGATGGGAACGTGAAGCTTCCAGCTTGTGTAGGCCTGCCGGATGTGCAGGCAGGACTGGGCAATCATGATACCGTCCAGGTAATCGAATCGTCCCTTTAGGCCCTGGGCCAGGCAGTCCCGGCAGAAGGGACAGAACATGCCGAAGATGTGAGGCTCAGTCACATCCTGGGGCTCGTGGCTGCCCAGGATGCGCACGGGCAAAACCCCCGCTCCAATCAAGATCTCTTCAGGGACGTAAGTGCAGAAGTAGCCTATAACTTTGCCGCCGGTCTTGGCCTTCCACTCCTTGGCGTAGTTATGGCGATTGGTCCACCAGTTGGCGAATTTGTCCGCTGCCGACACTAGCTTCATCCTACACTTTTGCTACAATTTGGTTTCCAAGACCGCATAGGTCATTTCTTGAATATAGTCGGATTATACTATAATGCTTGCGAAGTGTCAAGGGGAGGACTAGCATGACTATTGACAGCCAAAGGAATAGCTAGTAAAATCAGTATGTCGCACTGGTGACGACATATGATATTTCAGTATATTCAGGTAGAGTAAGTTGGGCCCGAACTCCGTCGTGGGACCTCAGTCCATGCTCTTTACCCTCTACGGTGACTACGTTCTGCAACGAGGCGGGAGAGTCTGGGCCGGGACCCTCATAAGGGTCTTTGCCGAATTCGGTCTCTCCGAGCAAGCCATCCGATCCGCCCTCTCACGGATGTCGCAGAAGGGCTGGTTGAAGGTCAAGCGGGTTGGCAACAAGAGCTACTATTCCCTGACTGCCAAAGGCGAGCGTCTGCTCAGCGAAGGCGCCAAAATCATCTACTACGGCAGGCAGGAGCAGTGGGACGGGAAGTGGTACCTGCTCACCTACTCGATTCCGGAGAACAAGCGAGACATCCGCCATCGCCTGCGCAAGGAGCTATCCTGGCTGGGGTACGGCATGCTCAGCAACGCCACCTGGATGTGCCCCCACGATACGCGAGCCGAGGTACAGAGCCTGGTTCAGCGTTTGGGCGTGGAGAAGCATGTAGAGATCTTCACAGCCAGCCACCAGGGTTTCTCAGACCCCGGCGCGCTGGTCAAACGCTGCTGGGAGCTCGATTCGATCAACAAGCAGTATGAAGCATTCATCGCCAAGTACTGCCCGAGACTGGATGCCCATCGCCGGCGCCTGGCGGCCGGAGAGAAAATCGACGCCGGGGAATGCTTTGCAGAGCGTTTTATGCTGATCCACGAGTACCGGAAGTTCCCCTTCGTGGACCCTGAGCTTCCGACGGAGTTGCTTCCCGAGGGCTGGCTGGGCGGAGAGGCTGCCGCTATCTTCCGCGAGTACCACCAGTTGCTGGCAGACAAGGCCAATGACTTCTTCGACTCGGTTTTCGAGGATGCGCCAGGCCGACCTGCTGCCGTGGCAGCCTCCGATAGACCAAAGTTAGGAAACGATAGGAGACGGCAGGCCGTAGGCCCCGCGGTTTGAAGCCCCGCAAAAATGCGGGGCCTTTGACTTCAACACGGTGATTCGATTGCTTCAAGCAACTTTTTTTCTCTAGCCTTTCTAACTATGGTTCTTTTCTCCTCAGGAAGAGGAGGCGGAACAGGCTTGCCGGATATCTTTGTCACCGCACCAAACTGAAGCGGGCAAACTTCAAAGCAGGTTCCGCATTTTATACATTTCTCCTGGTCAATGACGTGGACCTGGTTCTTGACACTGGCTATCGCCTCTACAGGGCATCTCCTGCCGCAGATCATACAGGCCGTGCACTTGTCCGGATCAATGTAGTACGAGACCACTTCGCGAAATAGGCGGTCTATCTCTTCATTCGTGAAAAGTATGTCATACTCTTCTATATTCTTAAGACGTGTCCCCAGCTTCTCATTCTTCATCACCTTAATGTAGGGGACCAACTTTCTAATTTCTGCAAGCTTGGACTTTAATTCTTCTTTGTCTATTCCTTCACCCGTGCCAAGCGGTCCTAACCCCTTCACCTTCGTGGCAAAATCATTAGCAACTTCGGCAAAACGGATTCCTTCACCGGCAGACATGAATTCGATGCTTAACCTCTCCGGGTTCAGCCCTATGTGTTCCATTATTTTTCTACATAGGAGCACCATGTTTAGTGCATCGTAATTTCCTTGAGTAATATAATTACATTCATTCAAACGGCAACCACCAAGAAACACCCCATCCATTCCATTTGAGAAGGCCCGGAGTACAAAGTCCAGGTCGACTCTACCGGAACACATGACGCGAATAAGCCTGATTTCAGTTGTATATTGTAGTCTGGAAACTCCAGCCAAATCCGCAGCGCCGTATCCTCACCACTGGCATACAAAACCTAATATTCTTGGCTTAAATATAAGTCCACCACCCATTCGATCTCACCTCCTTTCTCAGTACAGCATTTCATAAATACGGTCACGTATTCTTCGCTAAATGATCCGGCATGACTTGTGCCGCCTTATGGGGTGTATTGGACACTAGAACCATGTCATTCCGGCGAAGGCCGGAATCCAGGAGCGATCTCATCGTACAGGTCTCTCCATTGCGGATTGGTCTCCTCAATCAACCTTAACTTCCACTTCCTGTGCCATTCCTTCAACTGCTTCTCTCGTCGAATGGCCGATTCTACGCTCTCAGCGCTCTCGTAGTGTACGAGCATATGCACACCGTACTTCTCCGTGAAGCCTTTGACGAGATTATTCTTGTGCTCGTAGACCCGCCTGATCAGGTTGTTAGTCACACCAACGTAGAGTGTCCCATTACGTTTGCTGGCCAATATATAGACGTAATATGTCATAGCCGTCCGTTCTCTGGATTCCGGCCTTCGCCGGAATGACACCGTTATTACTGCTACACATCTCCAACCGAAGCGTAAACTCGTTTAATGGTCGCTTCCTCCGGATACGCCGCGTCAATTTGGGCTAACAGCTCTTCATCGGTATAGTGCTTTAGTTGAATAGCCCCTGTGGGACACTTTGCGTTACAGAGACCATCTCCTTTACA